>JAAYFF010000062.1 GCA_012728375.1 Bacillota bacterium
GTGATAGCAGGCGAAGCGGATCATTTAGATGATCTTATTTACGACCCGGTAATTCTTTAACGTAATACAGTTGTCAATATGTGGTAAGGGCTACCTTTAGGAAGTTACTCCTTTAGCCACAGAGCAGAAAAGTGACTGTTATTATGTGCCATTATTAGGATATATTGAAAGACGCATTGTTTAACAGTTTATTGCTTTGCAAGACTTTAAAAATTTTGTGCAACACTACTGACATAGTGCATAATCGGTTGACTGAAGGTGACGTGTTCGGCCTCATCTGCACTGTACTCGACGCAATAGGTGTAACCGACGTTGGGAGGCAGTTCGGCGGGCATGCTAAAGGCCCGTTATCGCCAACCGTATACTCCGTGGCCCGCACAGTCAAGTTGGTGAGAGGGGTTCCATCTTCCAACTGTGCTGTCACACCTGCCGGTATAATTAACGTCGCCTGTTGGTACCGTCTTTATCTGTAATTTGACTGCCCCGGACGACCTGCATGGTGCTGCTGCCCAGGGTAACTGGAGTTGCAGTGCTGTCATAATTAATGAGCACCACATCCGGCAGCAGGGCAAAATCCTGCCAGGGCACGTCTACCTGGCGCTGGGCAGTAATGTAACCGTCCTTTTCGTAGCGCACGGTGAGCACACCGCCGCCATTAACAGCCATATCAAAGTAACCGTCTGAGCGGCTTAAAGTGCTGCCAAATTCCGGGTGATTTATGGTAATGCGCACTTCCGGCAAAGGTGTGTTGTCACGGTTTAAGACCCTGCCGCGGATTACAGCTGCCCGCTTTTCCTCTATGGTATCCGGGGCCATGCCAGTTTGGACGGCATTGCTTCCGGTATAGAGAAAAGCCGTAGAATTAAAAATGGTTGTCGCCACAGTGGGATCCAGGGGCGGGGCTACCAATACACCAGCATTATTAGTAACTGGTAGATCGGAGAAAGTTGTGGCATTATTTCCCGCCTCATCACGGATTGGGTTCGTCCCCGGCGTATAGCTTACAGTGACGTTGTCCCCCGGTTTAACTGGTTCGGCCAGGGTGATTATCACTTGATTGTTTGATATACTTACGTCACTTACGTTAACTTGCATAGACTGAACACTTACGATGAAGTCACTACCCGCAGGTTGTGATGACGCATCAAGCTTTTCATCAAAAGTCAGCTCCAGGATACTGCCATTAACAGCAGCGCTTATAAGTGTAGGCGGCGTAGTATCACCGGGCGTAGAAGAAGTAGTTTTTACATCCAGCTTCACCGGGCTGGACTGCAGGTTCCCAACATTATCTTCCGCTACCACATAAATATCGTATGAAGTATCAGCATTCAAACCGCTGACGTTCACACTTGCTTCGGTGTTTGCTTCCAGCGCCGTATTGCCACTGCCTATAGCAACCGCGCCACCATTACCGGTGCCGTTTTTTACCTCGGACGCACTGGGCGCTGCAGCACCGTCAGCCAGCACCACATAATAGGCAGTCCCGTTTTCGTTAGCAGTAAAAAGTAGTCTAAATCCATCGGGGCTTGGATCAGCTGTTTTAGGATACCCGGCTGCCCATGCCGGTGGAGTGGTGTCCCCACTCCCGCCCCCACCGCCGCCGCCACCTGGGGGGGTTGTCCCGGGGATCTCGGTACTAATTTGGCCAAGGTTAGTATCACCGTTAAACTGCAGGTTTCTGGCAAAGACTCCCTGAATCCCGTCATGAATGAAGTAACCTGTATAAGTCAGTAATTGTCCATCGCTGCCTCTCATAGGCAGCACTAAAGAAAAATTACCCTGACTATCGGTATTTTCCACAAAAGTTGGGTTGGTAGTAAAACCCAAGGGGAGATTCGCCAACCGGCGGCCGCTTTTATCCAAAAGCGTACCATTTACCCGGGCCCCTGCCGCTAATATTATTTCCTGATTAACGGCAGAACCGGCTTTAATTACGGTTATACCAGCATAACCCACATTTTTATCCTGCACTGCCGTAATTTCATATTCGCCGGCGGGCACCGCGAACGAAAATTCAGCATCTTCAGCAGTGACAGTTTCCTGTAAGACTTCGTTGGAACCCTTGGCAAATATTCTTACAAGCGCTCCTTTTACAGGCTGGTCATCCATTTTAACTATGCCTTTGACACCTAAAAATGCATCTCCACAATAGTCCTGTACCTTGTCAAGGATGACAACCGTCTCCGCCCTGGTTATGTTTTTTTGAGCGCCAAAGGTTTTATCGGGAAATCCATTCATAATGTTATTGGCCACTACTGCGTTAACCATAGGTTTAGCCCAGGCAGCAATACTCTGATAATCATTAAAAGATTCAATTATACTGTCATTTCCCGGTTGCAAACCTAGATAATTAGCTATTAAGGCCGCAGTCTCCTGGCGGCTAATGGGGTCATTGGGTTTGAATGTACCATCCGGGTAACCGGAGATGTAACCAGCTGCTTGGCCGGACAACACTTCCTTGTAAAACCAGTCTGATGCCTTTACATCGCTGAAATTGCTTGTTGCAGAGTCAGTTTGGGGAATCTTACAGGCCCGGTTAACCAACGTGACAAATTCTGCCCTGGTTATAGGGTTATCGGGCTTAAATTGTCCATCGGGATAACCGGAAATCAACCCCTTATTTACCCATTCTTCAATCTGTTCTTCCGCCCAATGCCCGGCAATATCGCTTAAACCAGAGGCCGCAAAAACCGATAAGCATAATAACAACCCCAAGCACAAGCTCGCGGCGGTTATAAGAAATCGATTTTTCATTAAAATTTTAGCCCCCTTCCTTTCATAAACTTAAAAAAATTGTTTTTGAGTGGAAGCGCTGTGTTCTGAATAATCGGACACATTGTTCGGACAAAGGTAACAATCAAAATTACAGGTAAAGCTTTTTTTACATAAGGCTCACTCCCTTCATTTTAAATTAAATAAGTTTAACAGATTATATCTTAGACAGAGCAGTTACTTTTTCATAACATTCATAACACATAACCGCTATTATATTAACCGGCTGGCTGTATTTATAGGTCGAATATGCTCATAATCAGTACAAAAAAAATTTTTTTTGATTTGTATGACGAGAAACAGTCCGTCATCGGCGAGGTTAGGAAGAATTACGATACTGGCAGAATCGTGGTGGTTGCCGTAAACCTGCCGACGAAGATGCTGAGTTCAAAATTAAGAGCAGAAGAGATGTCAATGTAACCATGAAAAGCGGCAGGAAGGCAAAAAGGACTGTCTATGAGAAGCAAGTTGTGTTTTGGTCGAAGAAGTATGCGGATAGGGCAAGGGCACAACGGGAAAGAGGGCGTCTCTTGGAGACATAGGCCCTAACAGAACGGTCAGATACGTTAAACTCATCTCCATATTGTTCCTCATTAGCCCCTTAACTCATTTGGACAAGTAGTCTTAACTTAGTAAAATATTATAGGAGGGAGATCCAAATGAGTACACGGAGGCAACATTCAATCGAGACGAAGTTAAAGGTTGTCAGAGAGGTATTGGAAACCGGTAACGCAGCTCTTGTTGCTAGAAGGCATGATCTTTCATCTAGTATGGTAAGCAAATGGGTACGGCAGTACAAGCAGCACGGCGAAGCGGCATTCAAAGGGAACAATAGAGGTAATGGGCAGCGGCACACCGATAAGGATTACCGGAAGCTTGAATATGAAAACGAGCGTCTCAAGAAAATTTTGGGTGAGGAGTACTATCTGGAGTACTATAACGATATCATGAGTAAATCTGAGAAAGCCTTAAAGATGAGTGCTTAGTGTCCAAGATTAGGGGGTCAGCCCGGTCTCAGAGGACGGCAAGGACTATCAACCTTGATGTAACCTTCCATGGCCTTCGACACAGCCATGCAACACTGCTCCTTGCTGCTGGTTTACCTCCAAAATACGTTTCGGCTAGGTTGGGTCATAGTAGCACTGCTTTTACTCAGGATATTTACGTCTGCAGCACGCCTGAAGATGATCGCAAAGCAACCGCTACTTTCCAACATATTTTAGAGCATGCACAGTCCGCTAGGTAACGAATGGTATCGCATTTTTGGTCGGTAATTGGTCGGCAAAACGGGCCGAATTACCCAATAAATCCCATTATTTTCAACGGACTAAAAAAGTGGATGTCCATTAAACCTCGATAAAATGGACATCCACGCTAGTTTGTTATGGCACGCCCGGCAGGATTCGAACCTGCGGCCGACGGATTAGAAGTCCGTTGCTCTGTCCCCTGAGCTACGGGCGCATATTTGTAATTTATTATACCACAAAGAGAAGAAAATACAATAGACGCGTACCGCTGTATATTGCTTGCAAGAGTAGAGTTGGTCAGTTGTCTTTATACAACATTATTTAATAATTATGACCATTTTTTTTCCGGCTCCATTTTATTGACAATGTCGGTTTGGTATGCTACAATACTTCTTGCTGTAAGAAAAATTTTATTATATCTTTGTTTATGGTGGGTGTAGCTCAGTTGGTTAGAGCGCCAGGTTGTGGCCCTGGAGGCCGTGGGTTCGAGTCCCATCACTCACCCCATAATTTTAATATTGTTGTATGCTGGGGTGTAGCCAAGCGGTAAGGCACGGGACTTTGGATCCCGCATGCGGAGGTTCGAACCCTCCCGCCCCAGCCATTTTATTTTACTCGTTTTTTAAAGCTTTTTATTTCTGCGCCTGCAGAAATTTTTATTTTTACGTAAAAATTTTTCTGCTAAATAATTTCACTTTGCATTCTTTTTTTAACTTTTTATGATATAATAAACTTGGAAATTTTTAAAATTATAACCGTCTCTTTATTACAGCAAAGGCGGTGGCAAAAAATGCAGGAGATTCGTTTTCACGGTAGAGGAGGGCAGGGAGCGGTAACATCTGCCGAGCTTTTAGCTCAGGCTGCAATTATAGAAGGAAAATATGCCCGCGCCTTTCCCAGTTTCGGACCTGAAAGGCGCGGTGCCCCGGTAACAGCATTTTGCCGGATTAATGACGGTCCTATCTTCTTGCGTTCGGTTATTGAGAAACCGGATATAGTTATTGTCCTGGATTCTTCCCTTTTTCGTGCTGTAAACGTTACGGAGGGTCTTAAGGACGATGGCATTCTTATCGTCAATTCCGCAAATGCTCCTTCTCATTTTACCTCCGGGCGATTGCACAAGGTGGCTACCATCGATGCTACCCGTATTGTCCTGGATGTTTTAAAACAGCCGATAACTAATACTATTTTGCTGGGTTCGCTGCTTAGGGTGGCGGATATCGTTAGTATGGATTCTCTTCTTTCTTCAATTAGACATCGCTTTGGTGATAAGGCTTTCAGGCTTAATATGCAGGTTATAGAGATGGCCTACAAAGAGATTGTGATCCACCCGGAATGGAAACAGGAATAGGAAAAGAAAAAATTGCTGGGAACGATAAACCGTTCCTTTATTTTACCTGTGAAAGGGGAAAAGCAGATGCCCAAAGCGGATTCAGAATATTTGTGGAATGAGTTGCAACCGGGCTGTGTTATTACTGAGCCGGGAACTTCAAGAGTTTATTATACAGGAGACTGGAGAGCATTTTACCCGGTGCTGCAAAAGGAACGTTGCATCCAGTGTGGAATATGCTGGATCTTTTGTCCGGATATGGCTTACCAAAAGGACGAAAAAGGCTACTTTATCGCCGACCTGAATTATTGTAAAGGTTGTGGGATCTGCGCCAGAGAATGCCCGGCCGATGCTATACACATGGAAAAGGAGAAGGAAATTTAATGGGAAAATATCTGGGAATGGAAGTATCTTTTGCCGCGGCTGAAGCGGTAAAGCTCTGTAATGTGGATGTTGTGGCCGCTTATCCTATCACTCCTCAGACACATATTGTCGAGCGCCTTTCCCAATTTGTTGCTGACGGAGAACTGGATGCCGAGTTTGTCCCGGTAGAATCGGAGCATTCGGCACTTAGTCTCTGTGTTGGAAGTCAGGCGGCAGGTGCACGTTCTTTTACATGCACGAGTTCCCAGGGGCTGGCCCTGATGAGCGAGATCGTTTATATTGTCCCGGCGTTAAGGCTTCCGATCGTAATGATTCTGGCCAACCGATCCCTTTCCGGCCCTCTTTCTATCTGGAACGATCACAGCGATGTAATGTCAGTCCGGGATTGCGGTTGGATTCAGCTTTTTGTGGAAAATGGCCAGGAAGTATTTGATCACGTCATCATTGCTTACAAGATTGCGGAGAACCACAATGTTCTGCTTCCTGTGATGATCAACATGGATGGTTTTATCCTTTCGCATATGTTTGAACCTATTAAGTTAATGGAGCAGGAAGATGTCGATGCCTATCTTCCTCCCTATCAACCGAAGTTTGTTCTTCACCCCGACAAACCGGTTACCATGGGTGCCTATGCTATGCCGGCTCTCTTTACCGAAGCTAAGAAAGCCCAGGAGGAAGCACTTTTGGCCTCTTATCCGCATATTCTGCAGGCCTGGAAAAGCTGGGAAAAGGTGAGCGGGCGGAGTTATCATCCCGTTGAAACATTCTGTTCAGAGGATGCGGAAACGTTGTTTATTACCATGGGAAGCCTCGGCGAGACAGCCGGAGAGGCTGTCAGGGTGCTGCGCGGTCAGGGTAAAAAAGTCGGCCTTTTAAAGCTGCGCCTTTGGCGCCCGTTTCCTTTTCATGATTTTTACAAGGCCATCGGTAATGCCCAAAGGTTGATCGTTCTCGACCGGGCTGTTTCTTACGGCGGGCCGGGTGGCCCCGTTGCCGGGGAAATTCGTTCTGCCCTTTATAATATGGAAAACCGCCCGCAGGTTATTAATTTCGTTGCAGGCCTTGGAGGAAGAGAGGTAAGCGTGGAATCTTTCCTGGAGATGTTTATTTCCTCCATTGAGGGAAAAGCTTCCGGGTATCAGCTTTTCGGAGTAAGAGGGTAGCAAAAGGGACCTGATTTCCGTGAAAGGCATGTTGAGGAGTTGGAGAAATGAGAAATATCAATGCTTATGTTGTCAAGACTTTGAGCTCCCGAGAATATATTGCGCCCGGGCACAGGGCCTGTGCGGGGTGCGGTGAGGTCCTGGCCATGCGTCAGGTACAGAAAGCTTTGGGGCGTAATGTCATCGTGGCCAGTGCAACAGGATGCATGGAGATCGTTTCTTCCCCGTTTCCCTTTTCTTCTTGGGAGGTCCCGTGGATTCATGTAGCTTTTGAAAACGCGGCCGCGGTTGCCGGGGGGATTGAAGCCGCGCTGAAAGTCTTGCAGCGCAAGGGAAAAATTGAGGGGAAAAAGATCTTTGTTGCTGCCATGGCAGGAGACGGCGGAACAGCCGACATCGGCCTCCAGGCCCTTTCCGGCGCCCTGGAACGAGGTCATAATTTTCTTTTTATTTGCTACGATAACGAAGCTTATATGAATACCGGGGTGCAGCGGTCCTCATCGACGCCGTTCGGTGCATCAACCATGACCTCTCCGGTCGGGTCCGCACAGATTGGGCAGCTTACCTGGAAGAAAAATATGATGGCTATTGCAGCTGCCCACGGCATTCCCTATCTTGCCACGGCATCTCCGAGCTATCCCATGGACCTGTCGGAAAAGGTTGCCAAGGCCGCAAAGACCGAGGGCCCTGCCTACGTGCACGTGTTAAGCGTCTGCCCATCCGGCTGGGGGATTCCCAGCGATGCGACGGTAAAATTTGGCCGCCTGGCAGTTGAGACGGGCTTTTTCCCTCTCTATGAGATCGAGGAAGGTAAGTACCGTATCACCGTTGATGTAGAAGAACTGTTGCCCTTGGAGATGTATTTAAAGCCCCAGGGCAGGTTCCGCCATCTTAAGCCGGAGCTGATCGAACAGATTAGCCGCCGCGTCCGCGCGGAGTGGAGAGAACTTAATAGAAAAGCGGAAGAGCAAAAAGAAATAGAAGAAAGGGAATGATCGGATGGAGACCCGGGAGATTGATAAGATTATTGCTCGCTATAATGCCGATCCCCAGGAGATAATGGCGATGTTTATGGAGATCCAGGATAAAGAAGGGTATCTTCCCAAAAGCGCCCTTTCTTATCTGGCTGATAAACTGCACCTGCGTCTTGCACAGCTTTATCGCTTGGCGACTTTTTATGAAGCATTTAATCTCAAGCCTCAGGGAGATCATCAAATCCATGTATGTATGGGGACGGCCTGCCATGTCCGGGGAGCTCCGCAAGTGCTGGACAAACTGCAGCAAACTCTGGGGATTACCGCGGGGGAGGTCAGCTCCGATGGAAGTTTTGGTTTGAAAACGGTTAACTGTCTCGGGGCGTGTGCCCTGGGTCCTGTTGTGGTAATTGACGGTGAATATTGCGGTCATTCATCTCCTTTAAAAATGGAAAAAATTTTAAAGAAGTATAAAAAACACACTTAACACAGTGCCAGTGGAAAGAGGTGACTCTCCTTTCGTGGGCAAATTAAAAAGTGCTGCAGATTTGGAAAAGCTCAAGTTGACAATACTGTCCGAGCGTGATCCCGGCAAACCCTGTATTACTGTTTGCATGGGGACCGGCTGTCATGCTTATGAGAATGAGAAGGTTTTCGCAGCTCTGGAAAAAGAGATCGAGTCGCGAGGCCTTTCCAAAAAGGTCGAATTACGCGGAACCGGCTGTCACGGTTTTTGTGAACAGGGTCCCATTGTCGTTGTTTTTCCTGAGGAAATTTTCTATTGCCGGGTAAAGCCGGAAGATGCCGCGGAAATACTTTCTTCAACCATTTCGGAAAACAAGGTAATCGAACGCCTGCTTTTTAAAGATCCGCTAACCGGCAGAAAATTTACTCATGAATCGGAAATTCCTTTTTATCGCTATCAGAAGCGCGTTGTCTTCGGCAGGAATAAAAGTATAGATCCCAAAAATATCGATGATTATATTGCCGAGGGGGGCTATCAGACTCTGGCCAAGGCCCTGGTTAGCCTGACTCCTGAAGAAGTGATCCGGGAGATTAAAAGGGCAAACTTGCGGGGACGGGGAGGCGGGGGCTTCCCCGCGGGAGAGAAGTGGGAGACGACCCGCCGGGCCCCGGGCGAGAAAAAATATGTCATTGTGAATGCGGATGAAGGAGATCCCGGGGCCTATATGGACCGCAGCTTGTTGGAAGGGAACCCCCATCTGGTCCTTGAGGGACTGATCCTTGGAGCCTATGCCATCAGGGCTGATGAGGGATTCGTTTACGTGCGCCAAGAGTATCCTCTTGCTGTGGAGAACATTACCCTTGCCGTAAAAAAGGCGGAAGAATACGGCCTCCTGGGGGAAAATATCCTGGGGACAGACTTTTGTTTTAAGGTAAAAATAAGGCGTGGCGCCGGAGCCTTTGTCTCCGGCGAGTCCAGCGCGCTGATGTCTTCCCTTGAAGGCAAGGTCGGCGAACCCAGGCCCAAGCATATCAATACGGCCATCAGTGGCCTGTGGGGTAAACCGAGCAACCTTAATAATGTGGAGACCTGGGCCAATGTTCCCTTGATTATTGATCGGGGATGGGAATGGTATTCCGGCATTGGAACTGAAAACAATACGGGAACCAAGATTTTTTCCCTGGTGGGAAAGGTAAATAATACCGGTCTTATTGAAGTGCCCCTGGGAACCTCCTTAAGGACAATTATTTACCAGATTGGGGGAGGGATCCCGGGCGGCAAAAAATTTAAAGCCGTCCAGACCGGCGGGCCTTCAGGAGGGTGCATCCCGGAGAAGTTTCTCGACATGCCGGTTGATTTTGACAGCCTGGGAGAACTGGGCTCCATGATGGGTTCGGGCGGCATGATTGTGATGGATGAAAACAGCTGCATGGTGGATGTTGCCCGTTATTTCATGTCTTTTTTGAAAAGTGAATCCTGCGGCAAATGTACCAGTTGCCGGGAGGGGACCGGGCTGATGTATGATATACTGGACAGGATTACGGCAGGTCGGGGCAGTAAAGAAGACCTGGAACGGCTGGAAGAGTTGGCTTGGACTACCGGGAATACTTCTATGTGTGCGCTGGGGAAAACCGCCGCCAACCCCGTCCTGAGTACCCTGAAATATTTCCGCCAGGAGTACCTTGCTCATATTCTTGACAAAAAATGTCCGGCCGGCGTCTGTAAAGCGCTGATACGGTATACGATTGATCCTGAAAAATGTACAGCTTGTGGCCGCTGTATTCGCCTTTGTCCCCAACAGGCCATCAGAGGGGAGAAAGATAAGCCTGCTGTTATAGATTCTGATCGCTGCGTGAGATGCGGGATTTGCCGTGAAGCATGCCGGTTTGAAGCTGTGCTTGTTGAATAGAGTGGAAAAACCAAAGAAAGTAAGGGTGGAGCTGCTATGGTAACGGTGATAATTAATGGCAAGAAATATCAGGCGGAGGAAGGCCGGAAGCTGCTGCAGGTTGCACTTGATAACGGGATCGAGATCCCCCACCTCTGCTACCATGAGAACCTTTCTTCCTACGGCGGCTGCCGCCTTTGCCTGGTTGAACTGGCTGGGAGGAAAAAGTCCAGCCTGGTTACTTCCTGTACTCTGCCTGTTTCCGAGGGTCTTGAAGTAAAGACTGATACCCCGCAGGTTAAAAAAGCGCGCCGGCTGGTTATGGAAATGATTTTGCCCCAGGCTCCGGATTCCCTGCGTATCCGGGTTTTGGCCAGGGAACTGGGAGTATCCGCTGTGAGTTTTCCTTCTGAGGGCGACGGTTGTATCCGTTGCGGCCTTTGTGTGCGGGCTTGCGAGGAACTGGTCGGAGCCGGCGCCATATCTTTTGCCAGCAGAGGATCTGCCCGGACCGTTGAACCTCCCTTTGCAGAGGAACCAGAGTCCTGTATCGGTTGTGGGACCTGCGTTGTTATCTGCCCGACAGATTGCATCAAGATGGAAGAGCGTGACGATGAAAGAAAAATAATACGCTGGAAAAGGACCTTAAAAATGAAGTCGTGTGTTCGCTGCGGGAGGCCTTTTCTTCCGCTTGCCATGGTTGATGTTATTACCAGGCGTTCAACCAGTCCTCCTCCCGGGGAACGTCTTGAGCTGTGTCCGGATTGCCGGTAATCTCACCATATTTATTTATTCAACCATACCGGCAGCAGTATATTTTTACGCCTCCTGGAGAAATTATTACAGGAGGTGAAACGATTGAATACATTTAGAGTATTGCTGGTTAAGTTTATCATGACTTTTATCATGGCAATTGTGGCATTCTCCTTTTTTGATGTTAACCCGTCCGGATTTGTTCTGCTTGTTGCTTTGATAGCAACAGCCGGCAACTATCTGGTTGGGGATCTGTATGTCTTGCCGGCGATGGGTAATGTTACGGCGTCAATTGGGGACGGCATCCTGGGCGCTATCCTGGCCTATATCGTCAGCCTTGTTACTACTGCTTTTGATGCTAGTCTAGCTTCTTTATTTATTTTTGCCGTTTTAATAGCAGTAGGTGAATATTTTTTCCATCCGTATCTGCGTCGGACCAAGAACGTTGCCCCGGGGCAAGAGCCCCCCGAACAGGGAGAACAACAGGAACATCATGAATAAGACCACTACAAAAGACCCCGGTTTTCGGGGTCTTTTGTAAGTAGCGGAGAAAGGACTACCTTTCTCCGCAGAATTCATTTGAGTCTGTAGTATTTGTCTTGGCCAACGTCCGCCAACGGCAGGATATTTAGCAGAGCGCTCAACATCCGGTTGCCGTAACCAAAATTAAGACAATGCTTAGAATTATGGTCGCTACAATTTTTATTTTGGACAAAACTTTCGCATCCTTTCCTGTTAGTAATCTGAATATTACAGTATTCTGCATTATGCTTACAACATACGCTGAATGCTCTTAATGACATTGCCGTTAAATTGGGGCTGGCGTGACGGCGAACCCCGGGGAGACAATTGGCCTGCCCGTTGGCTTAAAGTGATAGCGGAAATAATTGCGCAGCAGCCAATATGCTGGAATGGTCCAGGTAGAGGGCAAAAACGGACGAAAAGAATTCGCCCGTTTTTGCGTTTGCTGAAGCCACTACAGCTAAATTGGGCGTTTCCCCCGACCCACAGACATAAAAATGTCCGCTACTGGCCGGGTTATAGCAGTTCTAATAATTCTTCAACGGTGATGCCCGCTTGATCCAGCGGGCTTTCAACACCCTACTGCACAAAAAATCAGTAGTTAATTTATGGTAATTCATCCGGCCCATCGCGGACATTAAGGTAAATATCCGGCTCAAAACCGGCCAGTTTTAAGACCCGGGGCACCTTATACCTGCTGGAGAA
>JAAYFF010000063.1 GCA_012728375.1 Bacillota bacterium
ATGCAGTTATATTATACCATAAAATCCTATACATTCCTATACCTTTTTAAGATAAAAAAATAAAAAAAATTAACCCTTGAAGCATTGTGCTGCAAGGGTTTGTAGGTTTTCGTTTTTTATTAAGTTGTCAAACTAACGAGGGCTTGTCTTTTTAGCCTCTTGTACAATATACTTGTACAAAATAATTGCGTTTGCCTGAGCTGAGGTTTCATAAAATGTGGTCAATCATATTATCGTTGGGGAGGTTATAGTATATGTTTAAGCGTATTCAGCATTTTGCTTTTCTTGTAAAGGACTGTACTTCGTCTAAGCGGTTCTATCAGGAACACTTTGGCTTTAAGGTGCGGGAAGAGCTGGATAATCCGGCGCCGGGGCTAAAGAAGATCGTTTTTCTTTCCCTGGGGGATATGGAACTGGAACTACTTGAAACTATGGAACCATCAAAAATATCCGGTTGTCACATTTGCCTAGGCACTGATAGTTTTGATGAGGATTTTAAGCGGCTGACAGCCGCGGGGCTAGGAGTTGCGAAGCAGCCGGTGCCCACCGGCGACGGAAGCAAAAGGGCGGCCTTTTACGGGCCCGATGGGGAGGAGATTGAGATAAAGGGATAGCAGATTCGAATTTAGGGGAAAAATTTGTTTTTTTGGCAAAGATATGCTTTCAGTCTCGGCAAAGGTTAGGGTTAAGTCCTAGTATCAAGTAGGGAGTGGTAAATATGTTGGACAAAAGGGAAACTGACGTTAGAAATGCGGTTCGCACGAGCTATGGAAAAATTGTTACGGGAGAAGCAAAAGACGGAGGATGCTGCGGCAGCACTATTAACATTATAAATTCTGCAAAGGTAATATCAAGGGAAATCGGGTATTCTGATGAAGAAATGTTGACAGTACCGGAAGAAGCCAACATGGGGCTGGGCTGTGGAAATCCCCAGCTAATAGCAGAGATAAAAGAAGGTGAAACAGTAATTGACCTTGGAAGCGGCGGGGGCTTTGATTGTTTCCTGGCGTCTAAAAAGGTAGGTCCAAGGGGATATGTAATCGGGGTGGATATGACTCCTGAGATGTTGAACAAAGCAAGAATGTTAGCATGGAAACATGGATATACGAATGTGGACTTTAGATTAGGCGAAATTGAGAATCTTCCGGTAGCTGATAATGTAGCAGATGTCATTATCTCAAATTGCGTAATAAACTTATCCCCGAACAAGCAAAGGGTATATAATGAGGCGTACAGAGTATTGAAAAAAGGCGGCAGAGTTGCTATCGCCGATATAGTTCGTATTAAAGAACCCACTGAGGAAATGAAGCAGGATGAAAAGCTTTATTGCGGCTGAGTTACCGGTGCTTCTTCAGTTGAAGAACTAAAGTTATATTTAGCAAGGGCAGGCTTTAGTAAGATAAGTATTGAAACTAAAGAGATATCTAAGGAATACGCTGAAAAATGGGCACATGATTTAAAAGTGGGGGAGTTCATAATGTCTGCTTCAATCAAAGCGGTTAAATTGTAATGCTGTTTGCCGTGAGAGCTTAGTGGAATCACCTGAAAATCCTGCAGCCCCTTTAATGCCAATATATAGAAGGAAATATTTGAACGAAAAGTCCGAATTTTTCGGCAACATGAGCTCTCCTGTTTACCGTAAAACAACATTTTTCTTACTAATTAGAAGTATATTTAACCTATTCTTACAGCCGGCCACATAATAAAATATTAAAAGTTGATGGGATTACGTAGCGCTTTTATGGTTAACGATGCCGTTGGCCTAAAAAAATCGGATTAAAAGGAGGAAAAGGACATGGGGTTTTGTAGTAATTGTGGAAATCAGATACAGGATGGAGCAAAATTCTGCTCTTCATGCGGCAGCCCGGCAGTTCCGGGCGCGGGACAACCGACCCGGATGAAACGGGCAGACGAGGTGGAGTTTAAAATCTACGGGGAGGATTTGCAGTTTGTGGAAATCATGCTTGACCCCGGCGAAACCGTCATTGCCGAGGCAGGGGCTATGATGTATATGGATAGCTCTATCCAGATGGACACGATTTTTGGGGACGGATCCGGCCGCGATGAGGGCAAGGGGCTCATGGGCAAGCTGGTTTCGGCCGGGAAACGCTTAGTTACCGGCGAAAGCTTGTTCATGACCGCTTTCACCAACATCGGCAGGGATAAGAGATGTGTCGCCTTCGCTGCTCCCTATCCCGGCAGCGTCATTCCCTTTGACCTGAGCGATGTGGGCGGGACAATCATTTGCCAGAAGGATTCCTTTTTATGCGCAGCTAAGGGTGTTTCTATCGATATAGCTTTTCAGAAGAAGATCGGCGTGGGCCTGTTCGGCGGCGAGGGATTTATCATGCAAAAGCTTGAGGGGGACGGATTGGCCTTCATGCACGCAGGCGGTGCTATCATCAAAAAGGATTTAAACGCCGGCGAGACCTTGAAGCTGGATACCGGCTGCCTGGTTGCCTTGACTTCCAGCGTTAATTATGACGTACAATTCGTTGGCGATATTAAAACTGCACTATTTGGCGGCGAAGGTCTGGTGCTGGCCACTTTAACCGGGCCGGGGACGGTCTGGCTGCAATCCCTGCCCTTTTCCCGCATGGCTGACCGGATCGTTTCTGCCAGCAGAAAAGGCGGTAAAGGAAAGGAAGAAGGGAGTATACTGGGCAAAAAGGGTATAGGAACTTTTTTTAGCGACCGCTGATGGGTTATCATGCTCTTACCCTGAAAAAGTTGAAGTGCGTTCAGTAATGAATTGTTCAATATTGTTATAAGAAGCAGCCGGGTTTTTATAAGAAGGTCCGGCTGCTTCTTATTTCAAAACAACATTTTTCATTCCTAATTATAGGTCTGTTGAAATTGTCCTTTCATGCAGACGGTTAACAGAATATTGCTGGAGTCTAGAAAATGCGAATACCGCTAAAGGTAGATAAAAATACATTGTAGAATAATTTATAAACAGCTTGCACCTTGTATCGGGAGAACAAAAGTATGAGGCGGCAATTCGCTATATTAAAGCTGATAATAAACCTGAGCATATTCGGGTTTGCCCTTTCCTTTGAGGGGGCTTCGCCGGAGCGGACCACCCTTTTGGTGGTGCTGTTTTCCGTTTTTCTGGCCTGGGGCTTTGTCAGGCCGCGGCTTAAAAAAGACGGTTCCTTATGGTATGCGGTGGATGCTGCCCTTATTTTCCTCCTTGAGTACCAGTCCAAATACCTGGTAAATTACTTTTTCCACATACTATACGTCTCCTCCATCGTGGAGGCGGGGATAAGCCTTGATCGGAAGCGTGGAAATCTAGCGTCAGCCATGCTTTCAGCGGCGGCACTGTCAAAATACATTTACGCCCTTGGCTTTGGGGTCAGCGCAGCAATTTTGTCACAGCTCATCTTCAACTTGTTTGCGCTGGCCTTCCTTATTACCCTTATCAACTTTGGCAAGCTACAGCAGGAAGAACGGGAGAAGGGCCAGCGCCTTTACCGGGAACTGGTGGAGGCATATCACCGGCTGGAGGAGCTTTCCGCCCAGAAGGAGAAGGCCGCAGCCCTTGAGGAAAGAAACAGGATTGCAAGGGAGATGCACGATTCCCTGGGGCACCGGCTTACCGCGCTAATCATGCAACTGGAGATGGGAAAGGAATACCTGAAAAAGGAACCGGCGAAAACCGGCCAGTACCTGGACCGGTGTGCTGATAACGCCCGAGAGGCCCTTGCCGACACCCGCAGGGCGCTCAGAGCCCTCAGCGGCATGAGAAGAGACAGGGCTGGGGAGAACGGTAGCGAGGGCGGGACAGGCAGCGGTATGGAGACGATGGACAGCATCCTAGATATGATTGAGGAGTTCAGTAAAAATACCGGAATTGAGATAAACTACAAACTGCCCGGAGGGAGTCTCAGCCCGCAGGAAAATAATGTCCTTTACAGGGTTATTCAGGAAGCCATCACCAACGCAGCCCGCCATGGAGGAGCAACAAGGATAAACATAGAAGCAGGCCGGGAGGAAAACTGGATATGGTTTCGCATAAAGGACAACGGCAGGGGCGGCGACTTTGCCGAGGGGTTTGGCCTGGGCAGCATGCGCAAAAGGTTGGAGGATATGGGCGGAAGCCTTGAGATAGAATCCGGGCAGGGCTTTTGTCTTACCGGGAGATTCGCAACAGTTGACCGGAGAGGTTAAAACGGGGGGAAGCAAATGATAAGGATAGGTATCATCGACGACCAGGAAATATTCAGGGAGGGCATGAAAATGATCCTCTCATCCCAGGAAGACATAGAAGTGGTTGGCGAGGGAGCCACCGGCCTTGAGGCCTACCGCCTTTGCGAAGAGCGCGCCCTGGACCTTCTGCTTATGGACGTCAGGATGCCGGTTATGGACGGCGTGGAAGCCACGAGGAGAATAAAGCGGGACTTCCCCCGCGTGCGGGTGATCATACTGACCACCTTTGATGAAGACGAGTATATATTCCAGGCACTCAAGTTCGGCGCCTCAGGTTACCTTTTGAAGGATGCCCCGCCTGTCAAGATAATTGAGGCCATCAGGGAGGTCCATGGCGGCGGAGCCCTTATGCAGCCGAATATTGCGGCCAGGGTGGTAGAGAAGTTCCGCAGCATGGAGAAGGATACACAGACCCGCGGATTAAGTCTCTTACCGCCAGGGAAAGGGAGATAGTGCGGCTTCTAGGCGAAGGCAAAAACAACCGCGAGCTAGCAGGCGAGCTTTTCATTACCGAGGGCACCGTGAAGAACCATATATCCAGCATCCTTCTCAAGCTGGACCTCAGGGACAGGACCCAGCTGGCCATATTCGCGGTGAAAAATAAACTTCTATGACTTTTGTCATGCATAAAAGCAGAAAATCATTACTTTTCATACAGGCTATCCTTCTTCATTGACTCTAAAATAGAGACAGATACATCGAAGGAGGTTTTTTTATGATGAAAAAGATGGCGGTGCTGATCATAATATCCCTGCTGCTTGTGGTTTGGGCTTCCGGCTGCACGGAGAGCGATTATGAAGTCTACATGAAGGCATCCGAGCGAACCGGCAATGTATTAAGGGGCAAGTCGGAACTGAAGATGACCATGAAGTTGAAGTTTAATAAAGAGGGGCTTTCCGGGGATGTATCCGACGTCTTGGAGATGTTCGAGGAGACGGCCTTTGAACTAAGGAGGGAGTACGACAGGGAGAGGGAAGAAAGCCTTAACAAGCTATTTGTAAATTTAAAGGATATGGGGTTTGATGCCAAGGTATACGCTAAAGGCGACGTGGCCTACGTTATAACGCCCCTTATACCAAAGATCGTGGTCATAAAAGGCGAGGAGTTTATCAATCCGGATCTGGGAGCGGAAGATATTGAAAAGATGCCTGCCCTCTCACAAGAAAGCCTTGAGGCCATAGAAAAGGTGTGGAAGTCGCTCTATGGCGAAGAGAACGTGTCGGCCCTGGAAAAAATAGTGCTGGACACCCCCGAGGGCAGCGTCAAGGCCACGAGGTACGAGATAAATTTAAGGGACGAGCAGCTTAAGCCTGCGATAAGGAAAACCATGGAGATAGTGTTGAACGACAGCGCCTTTATGAAGGGCCTGGAGGAGATGATGCGATCTGCTATAACAGAATATGCTAAGGATGATGCAGGCATTGGCGAATTCCAGGCGGAGTACTTTTCCTTTGCAGAGGTCATGCGTTCCCACATGGAGGCCATAGAAAATTCCACCATAAAGGCCTTTAGCCAGACGGCCTTCATTGACAGGGATAACTACATCATCGAAGAAAGGTTTAAGATAGATGTTCTGTACCATTTCACCGGGGCAGGGGCGCCTGATTCCTTCAGCATGGAGATGACCATTAAAAACTGGGACCTGAACAGAAGGCAGGAAATATATTTCCCGGAGGTTACTAACGAAAACAGCATCACGCTGAAGGAATTAAAGGATGAATACAAAGGCGGGCTGAATCTGTTCAAGGGGGAGACCGATTAATGCTCATTAAAGCAAAGGGCATAAAAAAGTATTATAAAAAAGTAAGGGCAGTGGACGGCATTGACCTGGAGGTCAGGCAGGGCGAAATACTGGGGTTGCTCGGTCCCAACGGCGCCGGCAAGTCCACCGCCATATCGGTGCTCTCATCGCTTATTAAGCCGGACGAAGGAGACGTCTTTTTCAAGGGAGAAAGCATTCTCAAAAACCCCGCGGCCATTCGAAAGGCAATGGGCATTGTGCCCCAGGATGTGGCTCTGTACCCCGACCTTTCGGCAGCGGAAAACTTGAAGTTCTTCGGCAAATTATACGGCCTGCGGGGAGAAATGCTTAAAACAAGGATACAGGAAGTGCTGGAACTCCTGGGGTTGAACGGAAGGGCAAAAGATGCGGTGAAGAACTACTCCGGCGGTATGAAAAGAAGGGTCAATATTGGCGCAGCCCTGCTGCACCACCCGGAAGTTCTCATCATGGATGAACCAACCGTCGGTATAGACCCCCAGTCCCGCAGCCACATACTGGGCACTGTGAAGGATCTTAATAAAAAGGGCATGACCATTATCTACACCAGCCACTACATGGAGGAGGCCGAGCACCTTTGCCACAGGATATATGTAATGGATCACGGCAAAATAATCGCCTCGGGGACCAAGGAGGAACTTAAAAGCCTCATGGCTGGCGACGATCTCGTGTTGTTCCGGACCGACAGGGTAGATGAGGGCTTCCTCAAAGCTTTAAGGGGCAATCTCAAGGTAAAGGACGTCAGCCAAACGGACGGCAACATTATCCTTACGGTGCAAAAGGAGAGTGACATACTCTCCGACATTTTCGAGGCAGCTTCCGCAAGCCGCGTCAAGCTTAAGTCGCTGGAGGTAAAGACCCCTACCCTGGAGGATGTGTTCCTTTATCTTACCGGCCGCGGGCTGAGGGATTAGGGGGAAAAAGATGCTACTTACCATGATTTGGAAGGATTTGCTGGTAATATTGAAGGACAAAAAGTCTCTGCTCATTACCCTGTGCATGTCGGCCATACTTACAACCATACTGGGGTTTGCCTTCCAGGGCATGATGGGCCGCGGCCTTTCCATTGGTCGGGCAAATATTGCCATGGTAAGCCTGGGCAGCCGGGAGCAGGATATGGAAAGGATAAGGGAATTTCTGGACAGCCCCAACCTGGAGGGAAGGCTGACCGATGAACAGCGGAAAGAACTTCTGGAACTTCTGGGCGAGATGGACTTTGAGGATATCCTTTATGAGAAAGTGTTGGGCAACCACGAAGTAGGGGAGTTCATCCGGTACGAGAGGATGGGCCTTGAGGAGGCTGAAGCCCTGCTGGAAAAAGGGGAACTGGCAGCGGTGGTGGTGCTGCCGGAGGGGTTTACCTACAATACTTTCATGAATCTTGCGCTGCCCTACAGGAACCCCATAACCATTGAAGTGATCAAGCACCCTGACCACAGCATTAAAGGCGAGATGGTGTCGGGAATAGTAAAGGGCTTTTCTGATGCCCTGTCCGCGGGCATTATTGCCAAGAAGGTCCTCCTCGAGGCTGCTATTGAAAACAATGCGGGCGATAAGGCCATGGAAGAAATAGAGGATTTGATTAGCGGGATGTATCATGTTGGCGTAAGGGAGATCAGGATTGACGAGGTGACGGTGGAGGGCAAACGGAAGGTATCCTCCTTCCAATATTATGCAGTGGGCATGGCGGTTATGTTTATACTGTATGTCGCGGCTGACGGGGCGCAGTATTCCATTGACGAGTTAAACAACGGCACCTACCGGCGGCTGATCATGGCAGGGGCAGGCCGTCTGCGCTTCTTTGCGGCAAGGTTTGCGGCCACTGCGCTTTTTGCCCTGATGCAGTTTACAGTCCTTCAATACTACAGCAAACTTGTCTTTAAAACCGATTGGGGAAGCCCCTTAGGGGTGGCCCTTATTTCCATATTTCTGGCGGTAGCGGTGGGAGCCCTGGCGGTGCTTTTGTCAGCCGTAAACCTGAGGCTTAAAAACAGCAAGGCCTCCACCGTATTTCAGACGGTTGTGATACAGGTTTTTGCCCTTTTGGGGGGAAGCTTTTTCCCGGTTGCCGGGATCCCGGTAATGCGCCTGCTGGGGAATCTTACCGTAAACGGTGCGGCGATGTCGGGGTTCCTTAAGTTAATGATGGGATACAGTCCCAGCGAAGTAACGGGTACGCTTATTACCCTGTCGGGAATTGCGCTGGTGTTTTTTGCCGCGGGAGCGTACCTGGCAGCCGGGGCTAGGGAGGTCTAGTTATGTTGCCAATAATCTATGGAAGACTTCTTAATCTAAAACGGAACTGGATGCCCTACGCATTAATGGTAGTGCTGCCGCTGATGCTGATGTTCGTGTTCGGGGCGGTCATAGGCGAAGAAGTATCGAAGGTTGCCCTGCCAATCGTTGATCTGGACAAATCGGGCCCTTCCGCGGAGCTGGTGGAGGAACTAAAGAGCCTTGGCGCATATAACATCAAGCTTACTAATATGGAAGATTTAAGGAAAACTGTTATGGAAAACGGGGCTGAGGCCGGGCTGATTATCCCCCGGGGGTTTGGCGAGGCCATCATCAAAGGGGATACTCCGCGACTTGACCTCTTTGTAACCCGGGAAACCCAGACCGGCTATTCGTTGCATGGGGTGCTCCTCGTCGCGGTGCAAAGGCTGGCCTACAGCACCGCCATTGTGGAGGGGACGGTGGAATTTTTGGAAAGACATGCAGCCCTTGACCAAGGGAACAGGGGTAAAATGGAAGAGAGGATCCGCAGCCTGGTGGCCGAAGAATGGGAAGAAAGGCTGCCCGTAAAGGTGGCGGGCAGGACCATAAAAACAGGCGGCCGCGAAGGTGGCGTTCCCTTTAATATGTACACCCAGACCTCCATAGGTTTTACCATTTTCTTTTCCATGTTCACCATCATCTTTGCGGTGGGGGAGATCCTGGAAGAAAAGCGCACCGGGGTGTGGGGCAGGATTAACGTATCCCCGGTATCAAGGTTTAAGGTGCTTACGGGTAACTTGATCTGCGCCTTTGTCATGGGGATGATCAATATGACCGTTTTAATGCTGATAGGGGACCTGGCGCTGGGGGTGAACTGGCTGGGACATATTGGCGGCGTGCTTGTGATACTGACGGCTTTCAGCTTTTGTATGACTTCCTTTGGGCTGCTGCTGTCCTTCGGTATAAAAACAAGTCAGCAGCTTCAGGTGATAGCCCCGGTGGTGCTGGTGAGCTCCGCAATGCTGGGCGGGTGCTGCTGGCCACTGGAAATCGTTACTTCCAAGGCAATGCTCGTTGCAGCGAAGCTAGTCCCTGCCGGGTGGGCAATGCAGGGACTCAAGGATATGATTGTCTACAACCGGGGCTTGGAGGCGGTGTACCTCCCGGCAGCAGTGTTGCTACTCATGGGGATTGTTTTTCTCGGTACTGCGGTGCAGCTTGGAGAGCAGGCATGATAACCTGGCTATTTCTACACCTTTCGCAAAGAGCTGCTCTTAAGACAAGAGAAACTTTACAAATCCGCTATGGCAACAATTAAAATTCCTGCCAAAAGAATTATGACAATAAAGAGTTTCGTATCAATCCTGCCAAGCTGTTTGCTTATATCAAAAATGCTTTTTGGGCTGAGATCGCTTTTAAATTTATTTACATCTTTTTTCTTATCCATCAGACGGCTCCTCCTTATTTTCCGGCATAATTGATTCCTTTTTATATTTATATTTGCCTCTTAACCGTATTAGAAGAGAAGGCATAAACATTATTTTCGGAGGCCGCCGGGCAATGAAAAAGCTTTTTAAGAGAAGGTTAAGCCCGGCTTGTATAAAAAAGTCCGGGTTATTCTTCCCCTGGTTTATTTTTTTGGGATAGTATAGTAATATAAACTCAATGAGTTTTCATGCTTGAAAACTCAATTTCCAACGGGGGGATGTACCGTGCGTTATACACCTAAGTCCGAGCTGGACAGCAGGATTGCCAAATTACAGGAGATTTTGCGTAAAAACGGTATTGACGGGGCCATACTTATTCAGAATGCCGACCTTTTTTACTTTACAGGAACCATACAACGTTCTCATCTATTTATACCGTCAGAAGGCCAGCCTGTCCTGCTCGTCAAAAAAAATCTGGAACGGGCAAAATTTGAGTCACGGTTGGATAACATCATTGGTGTGAACAGTTTAAGGGAAGTAAGCACGGTTTTGCAATCTTACGGTTACGGTCCATTTAAAACCCTGGGTTTTGAACTGGATGTGCTCCCTGCAAACCAGTACTTGCGCTATCAAAAGTTGTTTGCACCGGCTGAAATTGTTGATATTAGCATGTTCATTCGTTCTGTGCGGATGGTTAAATCGCCTTATGAGATTGAAATTCTCAAGGATGTGGCAAAGCTTCACCAGGAAGTATATTTTTTTGTTAAAGATAATCTCCGGGAAGGCATTTCGGAGTTGGAATTGTCGGCAATGATTGCAGCTTATTCACGCCGGAAAGGTCACTCCGGTTTCATGAGGGTGCGGGGATTTAATGAGGATCTCTTTTATATTCATCTACTATCCGGCAACAATACGCAGCCGAGCTATTTTGACGGATCAGTCGGCGGAAAAGGAGTTGGCCCCGCGTTTGCCCAGGGTTCCTGCAATAAAGTGATCGGGAAAAACGAGCCGGTGCTGTTTGACTTTGATTTCGTTTTTGACGGGTATATGTTGGACCAGACCAGAGTGTTCTGTATTGGCAAACTGGCGGATCACCTGACCCGGGCCCACGGGGTGGCCCTTAATATTCTCAAGGAGATGGAAAAAATGGCTAAACCAGGGGTTCCCTGCGGCAAGCTTTACGACAGGGCCATGGAACTTGCCGGGGAGAGTCCGTTTGCCGGGCATTTTTTAGGTTTTCCCGACCATGTCTCCTTTATCGGCCACGGTATCGGCATCGAGCTGGATGAACCTCCGATAATCGCCCGGGGCTTTGATACCCCGCTGGAAGAGGGGATGGTTTTTGCCCTGGAACCGAAGTTTGTCTTTCCCGACGGTGTTGTTGGGGTAGAAAATACCTATTTGGTAACGAAGGATGGATTGGAGAATATGACTGTGTTTGAGGAAGATATTATTTATCTTTAATGCTGTCTACACCGCCTTTTGGGGCAGCTTTTACTTTTAAATGAGAATGGGGGAATGATTTTGCAAAGTTTAAACTTGAAGTACGGATGCAATCCGCACCAGAAACCGGCAAGGATATACATGGAAGATAGGGAGTTGCCCATTAAAATTTTAAATGGAAATCCAGGATACATTAATTTGCTGGATGCCGTTAATTCCTGGCAACTGGTAAAGGATTTAAAAGAAGTGTTAAAGCTGCCTGCCGCTGCCTCTTTCAAGCATCTTAGCCCTGCAGGTGCAGCCGTTGCTTTGCCCCTTAGCGACACCTTAAAAAAAGCCTATTTTGTTGAAGATGTGGAGTTGTCTCCCCTTGCCGCGGCATATGCCCGGGCCAGAGGCGCGGACAGGATGTCCTCCTTTGGCGACTGGGCTGCCCTCAGCGATATTGTTGACGAATCTACGGCGACCATATTAAAAAGGGAAGTTTCCGATGGGGTAATTGCTCCGGGATATACGGAAAAAGCGATTGAAATTCTTAAAACGAAGAAAAAAGGCGGTTACAACGTTATTGAAATAGACAAGGATTACGAACCCGGAGATATTGAGAAGCGAAGCGTTTTTGGAATCACCTTTGAGCAGGTAAGAAATAAGGCGTTGCCCGGTTATGGAGACCTTTTGCATGTTGTTACCGAAAACAAGTCTCTTCCCGAAGAAGCGAAACGGGATTTAATTATCAGCATGATTACTCTAAAATATACCCAGTCAAATTCAGTATGTTATGTTTATGACGGACAGGTGATCGGAAACGGTGCAGGGCAACAATCCCGCATACATTGCACCCGCCTGGCAGGGGACAAGGCTGATACCTGGTATTTGAGGCAGCATCCGGCAGTATTACAGTTAAAATTTAAAAAGGGTATCAGCAGGCCGGAAAGGGATAATGCCATTGATTTATATTTGCGGGATGATATAACGGAAAATGAAGAGAAAGCCTGGCTGGAACTGTTTGCAGAGCCGCCCCGTAGGTTAACCAAAGCTGAAAAGGATGAATGGATTGCCGGTCTTCAGGGTGTTTCGATAGGCTCTGATGCTTTTTTCCCGTTCAGGGACAACATTGACCGCGCTTATAAAAGCGGAGTCAGGTACGTAGTCCAGCCGGGAGGGTCCCTCAGGGATGAAGATGTTATTAAAGCCTGCAATGAGTACGGTATTGTCATGATCTTTACCAATATTCGCCTTTTTCATCATTAATTGGGGGAGACGGTCATGGGCTATGACCTGGACAGCTTTATTGATCCCAGCGGAACGAACAGCATTAAATGGGAATTTATGAGCCTGTTTGCTCCGAATGCGACGGAAAAGGCAATTCCCATGTGGGTCGCAGATATGGATTTTCCCTGTGCGGAACCTATTCTGGCAGCTCTCCACCGCCGCGTTGACCGGCAAATTTTTGGCTATAGCACGCACAGAACAGCCGAATATTTTCGTGCTGTTTGTGGATGGTACCAGCACCGCTTCAACTGGTACGTCAATTCAACGGATCTGGTGTACAGCCCCGGCGTTGTTCCGGCCCTTTCCTATTTAATCCATATTTTAACCGAGCCCGGAGACGGAGTAATTATTCAAAGGCCGGTTTATGCACCCTTTTCGAGCGTGATTGAAAAGCAGGGCAGGACTCTGGTTAATAACCCTTTAGTAAACCGCGGCGGCTATTATGTGATGGACTTTGACGACCTGGAGAGGAAAGCAAAAGAACCGGGCACGAAATTAATGCTACTGTGCAGCCCCCATAATCCCGTGGGACGGGTCTGGAAAGGGGATGAGCTAAAAAAACTAGGTCAAATTTGCCTGGAAAACGATCTTTTGATCATTTCCGATGAGATACACTGCGACCTGGTTAGGAAAGGAATTAAACATACGCCGCTGGTAACGCTGTTTCCGGAACATAAAAATAAAATTATCACCGCCACGGCTCCCAGCAAGACTTTCAACATTGCCGGGATGCACCTGTCCAACATTATTATTCACGATCGGAAAATAAGGAAAAAATGGCTCGAGTATGTGTCGGGTCAGCTGCGCCTTTCGGCACCGGACCCTTTAGCAATAGTTGCGGCGCAGGCTGCTTATTGCCTGGGGGAGGAATGGCTTGAAGAGGTCCTCGCTTACCTGGACAACAATATTTCTTTTCTGGAAAGCTATTTGCAGGAGCACCTGCCCGAAGCCAGATGCACTCCTCTGGAAGGCACTTACCTTGCCTGGGTGGACCTTAGGGCATATGGCTATACCCAGGAAGAATTGAAGGAAAAGATTCTGGAGGAAGCGCAAGTTTTAATCGAGGAAGGAACAATCTTTGGAGAAGAAGGCAAGGGTTTTATCCGCATCAATATAGCCTGCCCCATCAACATTTTAAAGGAAGGGCTTAAGCGTATTGCCGGGGTACTTAACCCTAAGGGGAAGGAGGCGTGAACTTGCAAATAAAGTGCGTAAAATTGGTATATTTCAGCCCGACGGGCAATGTGCGCAGGACGCTGCGAAAAATTGCCGCAGGTACGGGTTGGGAAACTGTGGAATATGATTTGACCTCCTTCGACGCCAGGTGGCAAAAGTATATGTTTTCTGCAGAGGATTTGGTGCTGATCGGTATGCCCGTGTACTACGGCAGGATCCCGGCAATTTCCGAAGAATTTTTTCGAGGGATCAGGGCCGCGGAGAATACGCCGGCAGTGTTTGTAGTCTCTTATGGGAATAGGGATTACGAGGGCGCTTTGCTGGAGCTAAAGCAAAAGTGTGAGCAAAAAGGCTTTGCAGGTATTGCTGCTGCTGCTTTTATCGGCGAACACTCCTGCTGCCCACGCGTTGCCGCCGGAAGGCCGGACGCGCTCGATGAAGAAAAAGCTTTGTTTTTCGGCCGGGAAATCAGAAAAAAGGTTGCTGACGTCGCCGATATCTCCATGTTGAAAAACCTGCAGGTAAAGGGGAAGTACCCTTACAGGAAAAGTAAAGAAAGGCCGGTTTGTCCGGTTACCGCTGACCATTGTGACAGCTGCGGGCTTTGTTCCCGGGAGTGCCCGGTGTCTGCCATTAACCCCGCTGATCCCAAAGAAACGGATCCCTTTAGGTGCCTAATTTGTTTTCGCTGTATTAGGAACTGTCCAAACGGGGCAAAGTATATTGAAAACGATAAGTTTAATAATTTGATTGCAGAGCTTGAGAAGAACTGTACAGTCAGAAAAGAACCGGAGATTTTTATTTGATGAGTGTCGTTATTATTTTTGAGGGTAAGGGAGAAAAAGGCGTAAAAATAATGTATAATACTGTTGGGTTTTTGAGCTTTACTTATTACAGAAAAAAACAATGGGAGGGGTTAAGTGAGCTGGACGCTAGCTGCAGGAATAGTAGGAGGTCTCGGACTTTTCCTATTCGGAATCCAGATGATGGCGTCGGGGATGCAAAAGGTAGCTGGGGACAACCTCAGGCGCGTTCTGGGGATACTGACGGGCAAACCGATAATGGGCGTTTTAACAGGTATGGCAGTAACGGTACTGGTGCAGAGCAGCAGCACTGTCACTGCAATGCTCGTCGGATTCGTCAATGCCGGTTTGATGACTTTACCCCAGGCATTCAGCGCAGTTATGGGGGCTAATATCGGCACAACGATTACTGCGCAAATGGTTTCTTTTAAACTTGACGTTTTGGCTCTTCCTGCTGTGGGAATAGGAGGGCTGCTCAATTACTTCAGCAAACGCAGGTTACACCGGTATATCGGCCAGGTTATCCTTGGCTTTGGATTGTTGTTTGCCGGGATAATTACCATGTCTAATGCTGTCTACTTTTTGCGGGAAAGTCCCTTCTTTCTGGACATGTTGGTAAAGTTCGGCCAGCAACCTCTTCTCGGTATTCTTATTGCAGCCTTTTTTACGGCAGTTATCCAGAGCAGCAGCGCAGCGACGGGAATTATTATTGCCCTTACTTTACAGGAAGTAATTACAATTAATATAGCCATTCCTCTTATCTTGGGAACCAATATCGGTACCTGCATTACGGCTGTTCTGGCAGGGTTGGGAACATCACTTGCAGCCAGGAGAACAGCGCTTTCCCACGTCCTTTTTAACATCTTCGGCGTTTTAATAATGCTGATTATTTTAAGACCTTTTACCGATTTAATCATTCATACGGGCGATACAGTAGCACGGCAGACCGCCAACGCGCATACACTTTTTAACGTTTTTACGACAATTTTGGTGTTTCCCTTCTTTAAGCATTTTGTCCATCTTGTTAACGTTATTTATCCCGGTGAAAATGAAACCGTTGAGTTCGGCCCCAAATATTTAGACAAACGGATGCTCATAACTCCTGCTGTTGCCATACAAGGAGCACGCCAGGAACTGATCCGTATGGCCAATGTGGCCCGAGATATAGTGAAAGAAGCGGTTGATATGTTTTATAAGGGAAATTTAAAAAATTTACCTCATATTATCCAATTGGAAGATTTACTGGACGACCTGGAAAAAGAAATTACTCATTATTTGCAAAGGCTGTCCCAGCATTCGCTGACTTATAAGCAAACAATCGCTGTTTCCGGAGTAATGAACGCGGCCAATGACATGGAGCGCATCGGGGATCATGCCATGAATATTGCTTTTCTCTCCGAAACAGTCATCGAGAATAAATTAAGTGTTAGTACAGCAGCAAAAGAAGAGGTTTTGAAGATGTTCCACAAGGTTGATGAAATTACCGCCAGTGCAATTGATGCTTTTTCCAGGGAAGATCTGCGCCTTGCCAGGGAAGTTGTTCAGCAGGATGATTTAGTTGATAACATGGAAAAAGATTTGAGAAAAAGTCATATAGATCGTATCAACCGTAATGAATGTATTCCGGAAAGCGGTGTCATATATCTGGATATTTTGAGCAATCTGGAAAGAATTGCTGACCACGCCACCAATCTTGCCGAAGTTGTTACGGAGGAAGTTATAAAAGAATAATTGCAGTTATTTTCTTGAAACCCCGTTTTGTATTTCGCAGGCCATAACGGTATGTTTGCATAGAACAGCAGAGGTAACGGAGCCTACGCCGCCGGGGACTGGTGTAATTCCCGCCACAATGGGTTCCACAGACGCAAAGTCCACATCACCGCAATATTGTTCCGGATTTTCAGGGTCTTCATTGATCCCGACATCAATAACTATCTGTCCGGGTTTTACATATTCCCCGTTAATCATGCGGGCTCGTCCGATGGATGCTACCAGAATATCGGCTTCTCTGCAAACTGCCGGAAGATTTTCGGTCCTGGAATGGCAGATGGTAACCGTGGCGTGATTTCTGAGCAGAAGCATGGAAACAGGTTTGCCCACAACCAGGGAGCGGCCCAGGACAACAACTTTTTTCCCTAAAAGAGGGATATTATAAAAGTTGAGCAGTTCCATACATGCAGCGGGGGTGCAGGGCGGAAAGCCGGTGTCATCGTCAGCAAAAACCCTTCCGGCACTGTTCGGATTGAGGCAGTCAACATCTTTTTCAACCGGAATCAGGGAGCGAATTTTTTTTTCGTCCAGGTTTTTGGGCAGGGGAGCAAATAATAGAATACCATTAATTTTCCTGTCGTTTCCAATTTCTGTAACAGTCTTTTCAAAGTCCAGCTGTGAAATGTTCTCGGGATATGTAAATATTTGAAAATCTATTCCTATGGAAGAACAAGTATTTTTAGCCCCTTTTTCATAAAAAAGATCGTCCGGACGGGAGCCTACCCTGATCATGCCAAGTCTGGGGGTTATCCCTCCAGCTTTCAGCGCTTCAACCCTTTTTGTCAGTTCACTTTTTATGGCATCAGCAACTGCTTTTCCTTTTAATAATTCGGCCATTTGTCTATCTCCCTTTTTGCAGCTTGGCCTTTACCAGCTGAAGAGTATCCTCGGCAATTCTACATCCCTCTTCCAATAAACTATCCATTTCTTCAGAAATTTTCCTGACAAATTCTTTATCGTTAATTGTATTGGTGTTAATAATAATATTTAAAGAGCCGCTGATTAACGCGGCTTTAAGAAAGGCGACCCCGCATCCCACGTCGGAAAGGGCAATTAATGAGCCGATTTGCCCCATCCTCTCATGTATCTTAATTCCTTCGAAGGATTTTCGCATTATTTCCAAGGGAACTAAGCAAGCCTCTTTGGAACGTTCCTCCAAAATTTCTTCCTTGTATTTTATCTGTTCAGGAGTATCCGAAGGCAAACGGTAAGCTTGGGAAAGGGGTTCAAAGACTTCTGCATCCCTGTCAACAAGGGTTTTTAAATCCTCTATGATTTTAGAGCCTTTTTCAAGCAGCCCTTTTATCTCATCCTGCACACCGGCATATTTTTTTTTGCCGAGCGTAAGATTTGCTACCATATTGGAAAGGGCCATACCAATGGCGCCGCCCATGGCAGCCGCTCCTCCGCCTCCGGGAACAGGAGCGCGGGAGGCTAATTCATTAAGAAATTCACTGCACGTTTTATCATTTAGAGACATCTTTTATCTCCCTCTAATTAATTATTCAGGTAAAGGTATTATTGCAAAAAAAAAAGAATGGGATAAAAAAATTCTACATTGAGTATACCATTTCCTTCTGTAAAATGGGTGGTCTTTAACAAAGTCTTCCTTGGGGCTTACAGATGAATTAGCGCCATCCCTAACAAACCCGTTGCCAGGGCATAAATTATTACGGGCAGGAGATTATAGCGGATAATTTTCCCTTCTTTCCCAAGAATCCCGACAACAGTACAGGCAGCGACAACGTTGTGGACGGCAATCATATTACCCGTAGCCCCTCCTACGCCTTGGAGCGCCAGGATAATGGGGGAGGCGAACCCCAGCTTCTCGGCAATGCCATACTGGAAGCCTCCAAAAAGGAGATTGGACACCGTATTGGATCCGGAGATGAAAGCGCCCAAAACTCCCGTCAAAGGAGAAAACAGGGGCCAAAGGTTCCCTACCTTTTGGGCGGCAAACGCGGACAAGGTGAGAAGCATGCTCTCCAGACCCGCCTGGTTAATCCCGGATTGAACCATGACGCGCACCATAGCTACGGCAAAAACCAGGGCAATGGTGGCGGGGGCCAGCTGCCGAAAAGTAATTTTCCAGGCTGAAACAGCCTCATCTATTTTCATTTTGTGCAAGAAAATTGTCAGGACAGCGATAAGCAGAAAAGGAATAATTCCCGGCAGAAAAAGGGGCCGCAGGGTATAGCCGACCTCTTTCTGTCCAAGTATGTTTTCCCAGGAAACCGACCAGGCTTGCAGTAGTTCCTTGATGCCAAAGGCAGGGATACGCGTGACGACGAGGATAAGGGCAATAAGAAGATAAGGGGTCCAGGCCAGAAGAAGGCTTAGCTTTGGCTTTACGGAGTTGTCTGCTTCTGTCTTTTCGTGGCCGGGCGATGTTTCCCCCTGAACCGTCAATACTTCATTGTTGCGGGGAAAATCCCACGCGTTGCGGGGTGTGAGAAATCTTCTTTTCGCTGCCCACAGTACTACAGGCATTCCCACCAGGGCACCGATCAGGGAGGGAAGCTCGGGGCCCAGGAAAAAAGCAATAAGAAAACAGGGAACAGTAAAGGCCAGGCCTCCAAGCAAGGCAAAGGGGGCAGCCTCGAGCCCTTCCCTGAAAGAACCTTTTTCCCCAAAATATCGCGTCATGATTATTATGGCCAGAAGGGGTAAAAAAGTGCCCACCGCCAGGTGAAACACTGCTGACCAGATTCCAACCTGAAAAAGTAAATGCTCCATATTAATCGTTTCGGGAATTATCCCTTCCACAGCATTTCTGATGCCGACAAGAATTGGGGTTCCCACAGCTCCATAACTTACTGCAGTGCTGTTAAAGATCAGGGCGATCATTACGGCAGCCGAAGGAGGGAAACCAAGTCCCACTAAAAGGGGCGCAGCCAGCGCCGCCGGAGTACCGAAACCGGCTGCTCCTTCCACAAAGGAGGAAAACATCCACCCGACAATAATAGCCTGAACGCGGCGATCCGGACTGATGCCGTAAAAGCCCCGGCTAATTACATTCATGGCCCCGCTTTTTTCTAAGGTGTTTAAAAGAAGGATGGCACCGAAGACAATGATTAAAATATTAAGCGCTTCGGCAGCGCCTTCAATGCTTGCGGCCAGGACGCGAATTTTTTCTACCCTCCAGACAAAAATGGCCAGGAGAGCAGCAACCGCCCAGGTAACGGGCATCGCTTTTTTTGCGGGCCACATCAATCCGGCCATCAGAAAAATGGTGAGCAGAATGGGCAGTGAAGCAATTAAAGCCGCATATGCAGATAAGAGCACGTTTTACGCCTCCGGTATGAAAGCTTTATTGGCTGCAGGGCAGTGTGCTGTCCTGCTTAGTATAAGCGTACCAACGCTGCCGTATTCTTCAAGAAAGGCCGGCAAAATTACTGTAGGGTTTTTAAAGAAATTTTCTAAGGGAACTAGAGGAACTCACATTCCAAAAAGAATAAAGAATACTAAAAGATGGCAGAAGATTCTTATGAATATAGTTCGCTTAAATAGTAAAAATTCCTTTTAACAGTAGAAACAATTGAAAAAATATTTTGCCAAGCTGTCAAGAACACCTTTTAAATGGCTTACACGATTTTTAGTAAAGATCCTTTTATCCTTGGTCTTCAAATGATATAATATCTGTAATAATTACTGTGTAACTGACGAAGACGATGGAACCGTCCCCCTGCAATGACAGATTATCTTTTAGACTGAGCAGTTATACGGGAGGTCGTAAGAAGAGATGCCTCTGGAAAATTACGAACTTATCTTCCGGGAGATTCCCGAAGCAGTAATTTTAACGGATATGGAATGTAGAATACTGGCGTGCAATACCTTGGCAGAAGAACTCCTAGGTACTAAAGGCGAAGATATCAGGGGAAGACGAATACAGGCTTTTTTGAATAGCCCCCCGCTCATGAATTTGCTGGATGAGGCAGTCATGTTTGCCAGGGTACCCGCCCTTAATCACGAAAATTCCGTTATTGAGTTAAATATCAGGGGCAAAAGAAAATATTATAAAGTATCTATGAAACTTTTTGAATTACAAGATCCAAAATCCAAAACCCTTCTTTTTACGCTGACCGACATCACAATTATAAAAGAGATGGAGCAGCATAAAACTGATTTTTTTGCCGTTGCCTCCCATGAATTTCGTACTCCGTTGACTTCGATTTTCATGGGGGTGGGCATGATTAAGAGCGGCCAACTGGGTCAAATTACACCAAGGGGAAAGGAAATTCTTGAGGCCATCGAGAGTGATTGTACGCGGCTTCTTCAGCTGGCCAACAATCTTCTGGACCTTTCCCGCATGGAAACAGGGTGGATCAGCTTGGAGCTGGAAGATGTCAGCGTATATGATGTTATTAATGCCGCGCTTGCCACCCTCAAGCTTCAGGCGGAGCATAAAAATATTGCCCTGTACACAAAGTTGCCGTCAGACTTGCCCCTGGTCAGAGCCGATGTGAACAAGATAATTTGGGTAGTGACCAATCTTGTGGGAAATGCTTTGCGCTATACGGAGGAAAAGGGTTCTATTATCGTTAAAGCAATTAGGAAAGGTTCGAGGGTTATTTTTTCTGTTGCGGATACGGGAAAAGGAATTCCTGATACCTATCATGAAAAAATTTTTCAGAAATTCGTTCAAATTGATGGCGGGACCGGAGGAGCAGGATTGGGCTTGGCGATTTGTAAAGAGATTGTCGAAGCACACGGCGGAGAAATTTGGTTGAAAAGTGAACTTGGAAAAGGCTCTACCTTTAGTTTTTCCATTCCCGTGGGCAGAGGCTAAGAATTTGAAGGGAGGTTAATTATGCAAAAAATACTTTTGGTGGAAGACGAGAAAAATATTATTTTAGGGGTAAAAACCTGCCTGGAGGTGGCAAATTACCAGGTTCTAGTAGTTGAAGACGGCGAAAAGGCCATTGAAACCGCTGTAAACGAAAGACCGGATCTAATACTGCTGGACCTGATGCTGCCCAAAATAGACGGTTTTACAGTGTGCAGGGAGCTGAAGTCGAAAGAGGAGACAAAAAACATTCCCATTGTGGTCCTGACAGCGAAGGTGGAAGAGGAAAGTCGGCGGCGGGCTATGGAAGCAGGCGCGGATTCCTATATGACCAAACCTTTTCGCCCTGAGGAGCTGTGGCAGGAGATTAAAAAATTTATTGTTTAGTTTAGTATGCCGAATTAGGTTTACTTGCTCAATATTAAAAAAGGCCGGTTTGCGTAAAATCGCATAACCGGCCTTTTTAACGGAACTTTTATTTTTCTCCGCATAAATGAAGCAGCTTTTCCCATTCCCTGTCTATATTTTCCTGTATGGCAGCCAGCACCTCCGGGCTTTTTTTGAAAAGGTGCGCAAACCTGCCCTGGGGTTTGAGATACTCTTCGATGGGTTTTTTATCCCTGACCTTGACGGTCAGATTCCATTTGCCGTTTTCCACCTCGTAAAGGGGCCACATACAAGTTTGCACGGCCAGCTTGGCAATCTCCACCGTTTTTTCCATAGGGAAGCGCCAGCCGCGGTGGCACGGCGTTAGGACGTTGAGAAAGACAGGTCCGTCTGTGGCGAAAGCTTTTTTTGCCTTGCGGACCAGGTCCTTCCAGTGGCTGATAGAACCCTGGGCCACATAAGGTATATTATGGGCTGCTGCAATAGCCGTCAGATTTTTCTGATTCTCTTTTTTCCCGTAGCTGTTGTTCCCGAAGGGGCTGGTTGTGGTCCAGGTACCCTTAATTGTAGCCCCTGAGCGCTGGATACCGGTATTCATATAAGCCTCATTGTTGTAACAGACGTAAATAAGGCGGTGCCCTCTTTCCAAAGCACCTGAAAGGGATTGTAAACCAATATCATAGGTTCCCCCGTCTCCTCCAAAGGCAATAAAACGATACTCTTCTTTTATTTTGCCCTGTTCTTTGCAGGAACGGTAAGCAGTTTCAACCCCGCTTAAAGTAGCGGCAGCATTTTCAAAGGCGCAGTGAATATAGGAGCAGTTCCAGGAAGTATAGGGGTAGATTGTTGTTGATACTTCCAGACAACCTGTCGGGCAGGCTACCACTATTTTTACGTCGTCAGGAACGCCCATTAAAACCTGTCTGACAGCTATGGGTGCTCCGCAACCCGCGCATAGCCTATGCCCGCCGGACAATATCTGAGGTTTTTTGGCCAGGTCCTTTAATTTTGTCGACATATTGAGACCTCCTACTCTCTTAGCCCAAGGTAATAGACATTTTGTTGAATAATCTCGTTTGGTTTAATATCTATTAGCCGGCTGACAGCTTTTTTTACCAGTTCTACAGAAAGATCCCGACCGCCAAGGCCGAAGACATAATTAATTATCCGCGGTCTCTTTTCCAGTTCGTACAAGGAGGAGCGAAGTTCAATAAAGATCGGCCCGCCGATATTGCCTGCAAAAGTATTGGAGCGGTCAAAAACGGCAACGGCTTTAAGCCCGGAAAGGAGCTTTGCCAGCTGCACAGCCGGGAAAGGACGAAAAGAGCGCAACTTGACCATTCCGATAGGAATTCCTTTGGAACGCAGTCTTTCTACTTCGGTGCGAATGGTTCCGGCTGCTGAACTCGTTGCGACAACGGCATATTCGGCATCTTCCATGCCAACTGTTTCAAAAAGACCATAGGGACGTCCAAAAAGGGATCCGAATTCTTTCCCGACTTCTTGAATTACTTTTAAAGCGTTTGACATTCCTTCTTCCTGCTGGCGTTTAAATTCAAAGAAATAACCGTATAATGAATCGAAGGTGCCGACGCTGACCGGACTTTGTGCATCAAGCAACGAATAAGTCGGGTTTCTGGTGCCAATAAAATTTTGTACACTTGCATCATCCTGGATGTCGAGCCGGTCGATGGAATGAGAAATAATAAAGCCGTCCATAAGAACCATTACCGGCAATTGAACGTCAGGATGCTCGGCAATGCGTATGGCTTGAATGGTGTTGTCATAAGCTTCCTGAGCATTTTCGGAAAAAAGCTGGATCCAACCGGAATCCCTGGCTCCCATACTGTCTCCGTGGTCACAGTGAATGTTAATGGGAGCGGAAAGAGAGCGATTGACATTGGGCATAACGATAGGCAGCCGCAGGCCTGAGGCAATATACAAAAGCTCCCACATCAGCGCCAGACCCTGTGAAGAAGTGCAGGTCATTGCCCGTATGCCGCAAGATGCAGCACCAATAGTAGCACTCATGGCACTATGCTCGCTTTCAACGGCAATCATATGCGTCTTAACCAGTCCGTCTGCCACCATTTGAGAAAAAGTTTCTACAATAGCTGTTTGGGGAGTAATTGGGTAAGCGGCTACAACGTCGGGGTTGATCTGCCTCATGGCTTCTGCTACAGCATCGGTCCCGACAAGCGCTGCAGTTTTGGTCAGTGAATTCATGTCTGTCCTCCTTCTATTTGCTGTTTTAGGATATTTTAACTACAGATGATTCTCCTTAAGACATCGCGCTTTTCTTCTAATTCCCGGTTTCATCTTGCATCTTGATAGCATCCATAGGACATTCCTGGGCGCAAATCCCGCAGCCTTTGCAAAAACGGTAGTCGATATCCGCTATTTTGTCATCCTTTGTTAGGATAGCGCTGTCGGGACAATAAACAAAGCAAATGAGGCACTGGGTGCATTTGTTTTCGTCCCTGACCGGGCGGAAAGCCCGCCAGCCTCCCGTTTCAAATTTGCGGGAATTGCCGGGATCATTTATAATACCTCCAAGGGGATGTTTTTTCCAGCTCCATTTTTGGATTTCCGTTATATCCCAGGTCATTCCGTCTTTACCTCCTCAAAAGCCCGCTTTAGAGCTGCAATATTGCTTTCTACTACTTTCGGGGGAAATTTTTTGCTGAAAGAATCCTGTAAAAACGCAATAGCTTCTTCTTTGGTCAAAAAATTTGTTACTTTCAATAAAGCTCCCAACATGGGAATGTTGGGCATAAACCTCCGCAATTCTTCTAAAGAGATGTGTGTTGCATCGACCGTGTAAATTTTTCTCCCGTTGAGGTTTAGTTTAGCCCGGACCTGGTTCGGTTGGAGAGTAGTATTAATAATGACAATGCCGTTATCATCAAGGCCCGCGGTTATATCGACAATATCCAGTAGGGTGTGATCCACAACGATAACAATGTGCGGATTGGTTATGCCGCAGTAGGTGTTTATCTTGTTTTTACTGAGACGGTTAAAGCACTGAATGGGTGCCCCCATTCTTTCCGGCCCGTATTCGGGAAAAGCTTGAAAAAACATATTTTTAGTCAGGGACATCTCCGCCAAGGTTTTGGCAGCTGTTACTGCCCCCTGGCCTCCCCTGGCATGCCAACGGATTTCCACAACAGGATCCATTAAAACCCACCTCTTTAAAATTTACTATTTGAAGAAAGCTTGTCCTGAAACTGATAATTTACAGGAACAATAAACGAATGCGAGTAAAAAAAAGCGGACAAAAAGCCCGGGAAAAAAGGTATAAGCTCTACACCCCCCTGGCCTAAAATAGTGTAAATTATGCTTTCTTTTGTCGGTAAAAACGGACGCATTTTCTCAGACAGTTTATCTTCCGCGATGTACATACCAATTTTAACACACAACAATAAGAAATACTACAATAAAATTAGAGCGTTGCAAAGTTTTCTTTAAAAAATAATAGCATTCTCTTTAAATTATGGCCGAGAAGGCTAAAAAATGAAATATGCAGGCAAATATGTCGGAAATAATATAAAACTATCAATATTTATAAAATAAGCCGAAGGCTTCCCAAATGGTAAAGAGCATAAGATTAAAGGGAGCTTTAAAATGGGAGCTATTGACACATTTTTTTTCTATTGTTACACTGGCTAGCGAGCGAAGTTAGAAATATTTTTTAGGCTGGAACTACAGTAACAAAAACTTTTTTTCCGCGGAAAGGTGACAATAAAAATTGGGCCTAAACATTATAATTGGGTTGTTTATTTTTTTGGCCAGGGTCGCGGATATGTCTCTGGCTACATTGCGAATTCTCATGATTATGAGGGGGAAAAGCTTCTTAGCGGCAATGATCGGTTTTGGGGAGGCCTGTTTTTATATAACAGCCTTAAGCCAGGTTGTCAGACACTTGGATAACCCTATTAACCTTATTCTTTACGCCGCCGGTTTTGCAGCGGGCACCTATACGGGCGGAATAATCGAAAACTTTATCGCTTTGGGGCATGTTAACGTCCAAATAATTTCTCTTGAGGATAGTAGCAGGTTGCAGGAGATATTGAGGGAAAACGGATTTGGTGTTACGATGGTGGAAGGCCGCGGAAAAGACGGGATGCACAATATTCTCTATGTCCTGTTAAAAAGAAGAGATCTCCAACGCCTGATGAAATTAATTGACAGTGAGGACAAAAAAGCCTTTATCTCTGTCATGGATACGCGCAAAATTGTCGGAGGTTTTTTCCCGCGCCGAAAAGCGAAGTAACGCTTGAAAAGGGAGGTTTTCTTCTTTGGATAGCAATAAGGCGATTGCCTTGTTTGATTCCGGGGTTGGAGGGTTAACCGTTGTCAAAGAAATTTATCGGCAGCTTCCCGGGGAAAAGATTATTTATTTTGGAGATACCGCACGGTTTCCTTATGGTCCTAGGCCTCATGAACAGGTACGCAGATTTGTTTTTGAAATAATGGATTTTTTGCTGGCTCAAGAAATTAAAGCTTTGATTATAGCCTGCAATTCGGCGACAGCAGCGGGACTGGAGTACTACAGGGAGAGAACTGATTTGCCCCTTTTGGGTGTTATTGAACCCGGGGTCAGGGCTGCCTTGGCCCGGACAAAAAAAGGGAAAGTCGGTGTTATCGGCACCCAGGGAACAATTGAAAGCGGTGCATATTTGAATGTTTTCCGCAGGCTGGCGCCGGAGATGGAGCTCTATAGCCAGGCGTGCCCGCTTTTCGTTCTTCTGGTGGAAAATGATCTCATAAATACCCCTGAAGCCCGGCGGGTAGCCGAGGTTTACCTTTCTCCCTTAAAAGAGAAAAAGATAGATACCCTTATTCTGGGCTGTACCCATTACCCCCTGATGGCCGATGTGATTCAGGAAGTAATGGGTCCTGAGGTGCAACTGATCAGTTCCGCGGAGGAGACGGCACGGGAGACCAGGGAAACAATGGAGAGACAAGGACTTTTAAATTTGTCCGGCACAAGCGATTCCCGAAGCCGTTTTTTTGTTAGCGGGCCGGCCGGGGCTTTTCAGGAACTGGCAAGTAAGCTGCTTGGAGAAAGTATCAAAGCCTACCAGGTTGTCCTTGACCACAATAATCCCCTTATCAGGCAGGAATAGCAGGGGCTTGGCCCCTTTTTTTTCATAAATTCCTTTCACCCGCGATAAATATATATACAAAATAAGTTACGGTGAAAGGGGAGATCCCCATGAGGGGAAATTATTGCAGGAAATTTTTCCTTATATTATTCTGCTGCTTAGTTTTTCTTTTGTTGCCGGCGGGTTGTCTTCAGGAGATCATTCCCCAGCTTCTGGTTGAAAGGGACAAGGCTGAAGATGAAGGGATGCCGCCTAACGTAGAGAAGGAAGTAAAACCAATGGAAGATGTTCTACCGGAAGGTATTCTTCATTTCCAGGTCTTCTTTTGGGATGAAAAGGGAAAGCATCTTGTCCCTGTAACTATTGCCGCACCCTGGACAGAAGGAGTCGGGAGGGCTGCTTTAAACAGGCTTATTGCCGGGCCTACCCCGGCCCAAGAAATGCGATTCGGTTTAACTTCAGTGCTGCCTCCCGCTACGGAGGTCCTTGGATTGACAATTCGGGAAGGGTTGGCCAGGGCGGACTTCAGCAAAGCTTTCCTGGAATATGATCCGGAGATGGAAAGGGAGGTTATCGATAGTGTGGTTTTTACCCTTTTGCAATTTCCTTCCGTTGAAGAGGTAGAGATTATGATTGAAGGAACTGTCCCCAAGGTTTTCCCCGGGGGAACGCCAGGTGAGAGTTCTTTTACCCGCCAGAGGGGCATTAACCTGGAAGTAGCGGATGAACTGGAGGATTACGGGGATACACAACAGGCAGTACTTTATTTCTGCCATGCCATGGGCGACAGCCATGTTTTTTATATTCCGGTAACCCGGGTTATTGCCGGGGAAAGGAGTTTCCCCAGGGCAGTCTTGGAAGAGCTTCTACGCGGTCCGCGGAGTAAAAGCGGGCTATTTAGCGAAATCCCTCCCGGAACAACTTTAAGGGAAGTTGCTGTGGAGGGTGACTTGATTATAGCTGATTTTTCCCGCGAGATTCTCAATTATCGCGGCGGTATTAGCGGTGAAGAACATCTTTTCAGGCAAATAGTTTATACTTTGTCGGCTATTCCCGAGGTAAAAAGGGTGCAGATCCTGGTGGAAGGGGAAGCCATAGACCTTCCTTACGGAATTTCCTTTAAAGAACCTATAAACGCATCATCGCTTTTAATAAATCTGCTCGTTTGATGCTCTGGAAAGCAGTTAAGGACATAATTGCCAGCGGGGAGAAGCGAAAAATTATTAGCCCGGAAACGAATAATAAAAATAGTCGCAGCGGTGCGGACGAAACGAGGAAAGGAGAACATATGAGGAATTATTGCAGAGAAAGGGCCGAACTTCGAAACGTTCAGATTAAAAGAGGCTATCTCCGGTATGCAGAGGGGTCGGCGTTAATAGAAATAGGTGATACCCGTGTGCTGTGTGCTGCTACTGTAGAAGAAAATGTTCCGGCTTGGATGAAAGGGGAGAAGCGGGGTTGGGTAACGGCTGAGTATTCTCTGCTTCCCCGGGCAACACACAAAAGAAATGTTCGCGACGCAACCAGGGGGAAAGTTAGCGGCCGTACTTCGGAAATACAGAGGTTTATCGGGCGTGCCCTGCGGGCTGTGGTAGATTTTGAGGCTCTGGGAGAGAGAACCATCTGGCTGGATTGTGATGTGCTGCAGGCTGACGGAGGAACGAGAACAGCTGCGGTAACGGGTGCTTTTGTCGCCTTGGCCGAAGCGTGCCATTTTTTAGAACGGGAGAAAAAGATTTCCCGTTTTCCCCTAAAAGATTTTGTTGCTGCAGTCAGCGCGGGTATTGTGGACGGAAAAGCACTGCTGGATCTTTCTTTTGGAGAGGACAGTGAGGCGCAGGTGGATATGAATGTTGTTATGACAGGTAGCGGCCATCTGGTTGAGATTCAAGGAACTGCTGAGAAGGAACCCTTTCATAAAGACGAACTCGATCAGCTCCTACAACTTGCAGCCCGGGGAATAGAATTTCTTATTTCTGTTCAGCGGGAATCGCTGGGAGAAATTGCTGCGAAAATAGGGTCCTCGCCTCCCAAAAGGAAGCTGCTTCTGGCTTCATTTAATGAGGGAAAAATTAAGGAACTTAAGGAGATCCTCGCCCCGCTACCCTTGGAGATTATATCGCTCCGAGATTTTCCGGGTATTTCTCCCGTAGAAGAGACCGGCTCCACTTTCGAAGAAAATGCTGTCTTAAAGGCGGAAACCTATGCCAAGCTAACGGGGCAGATGGTCCTGGCTGACGATTCCGGCCTGGAGGTGGACTATCTGAACGGTAAACCCGGCGTCTATTCCGCCCGCTTTACCGGCGAAGGAGCTAGCGATGAGCAAAACAACGCGCTTTTGCTAAAAATGATGGAAAAAGTCCCCCCTGCTGAAAGAAAGGCGCGTTTTGTCTGCGTAATTGCAATTGCTGTCCCAGGCGGGAAGACGCATACAGTTAAGGGAATCTGCGAGGGGAGTATTGTTGACAGCCCGCGGGGTAAACTGGGGTTTGGCTACGACCCTCTGTTTCTTCCCCTAGAGGGAAATAAAACATTCGCGGAGATGGATCCTGATGCCAAAAACAAAATCAGCCATCGGGGAAAAGCTTTAAAGGAAGCGGGAGAACTCCTGAAGAAAATTTGTTACGATAAATGTTAAATTACAAAATAATAAATGTAACTGCAGATGGAGCAAAGCTTTTGTAATTTTTATTTACATCCGTGAGGCTGTCTCAACCTCACGGATTTTTTGAATTAAAGTGTATTTATTTTTTTAATTTATCTATCATTTAGTTATTTTGTATTGTTTTTATTTAAAAATAGTGCTAAAATAAAAAAAGTAAGAAATTTAAGATTTAATAATTACTTTGGAGAATGTTCGCTTCCCTTAAATAAATATGCCAATTATTACCTCTGCTGGGATTTTACGCTTTTAAAATGTTATATGAAATTCTCTCTATTTGAAAGTGATTTTTTTCCCTTAATAAATCAGGCAACTATAAAATATTTCAGAAAGGGGCAATAAATAATGCAAAAAAAAGAAACACAAAAATATTGGAATCCGATCTTAGAAACGTTGCCACCCAAAAAAATTAAAGAGCTGCAATTCAAAAAATTTAAGCGTATTGTTGAATGGGCGTATGCAAATTCCAAGTTGTACCGCCGTTTATACGATGATGCCGGATTTAAACCGGAAGATTTAAAAAGGTGGGAGGATATTTATAAAGTACCCATCGTTCAAAAAGAAGACTACCGTAAAGCACAGGCTAAAGAACCCTGGCCGTATGGTGACACCCTTTGTGTCCCGCTGGATGATGTAACAGAATATCACCAAACCAGCGGCACAACGGGTCAGCCTGTGTACCAGCCGGATACCTGGCAGGATTGGGAGTGGTGGTCTGAAATGTGGGCATATATTCTCTGGGCCCAGGGTTTTCGTAAAAGTGACCGGGTATTTATTCCTTTCGGTTACAATGTGACCATGGCTTCCTGGGCGGGTCATTATGCCAGTGAAAAAGTCGGTTGTGAAGTTGTTCCCGGTGGTATCCTGAATACCGAAGAACGGTTGCTGAAAATTAAAGAACTGAAAGCCTCCGCTATTATGGCTTCTCCTTCCTATGTTATAAAAATGGCGGAAACCTGCAAAAAACAGCTGAAGATGGACCCCAGCGAACTGAATATCCAAAAAATACTTTGTGCGGGAGAACCGGGAGCCAGCGTTCCCTCAACAAAGAAACGCATGGAGGAGGAGTGGAATACAAAGGTATATGACAACGTCATGGCTACCGAAGTAGGCGGATGGGCATACGAATGTACATCCCAACCGGGGGGCTTGCACGTTAATGAAGCTTTCTTCCTGGTTGAACTTGTGGATATTGATACGGGAGATCCCATTGAAGAGCTTCATATTCCGGGCAAGATTATAATAACTGCTTTTGATCGCTATGCACAACCCTGTATCAGATTTGATACCAAAGATATAAGCATGTGGGGAAAACCCTGTGAATGCGGACGCACTTATAGAATACTTAAAGGCGGGGTTCACGGCCGTGTGGACCATATAACGAAGATTAAGGGAGTGTCATTTAATCCCCTTTCTGTTGAAGAAGTTGTTCGCAATACACCGGAACTTGCCGATGAATATTTTCTTGAAGTTAAAGAGGAGGGCGCTGCTGAAGTACTAATTTTAAAGGTGGAAAAACGTCCGGATGTGAGCATTGACACCGAGACATTGAAACATAACCTGGCCCGCCAGCTTCGGTTAAAAACAAATCTTAACTTCCGAATAGAATTCCTGGAGTACGGTACTTTGCCTCGCCCGGAAGTAAAAATCCAACGGTTCATAGATCTGAGAACAAATAAAGGGAAAAGGTAAATTCAAAGGAGCATAAAACAGGAATTCCGCAAAGCTCGGAGTTTATATTAAAAACGTTTTTGCGGAATTCCTGTCAGTTTAGAATAGCATCTTGCAAATCTTCGTTTGTTATGGTAATATTGTGCGTAACGTTAGGCGGGGCGTGGCGCAGCTTGGTAGCGCGCTTGGTTTGGGACCAAGAGGTCGCAGGTTCGAATCCTGTCGCCCCGACCAATAAGATATATAACTGCTTGCACCTTTGAACGAAAAGGTTTATAATTAAAAGGTGTTAAAAAGTGTTGAGAGTTCATAATAAATGCGTGCGGGTGTAGCTCAATGGCAGAGCCCTGGCCTTCCAAGCCAGTCGCGTGGGTTCGATTCCCATCACCCGCTCCATTTTTTTTGTGCAAAAGAAGGTTGGTCCTTTCGCATGTTAACATGCCTGAATAGTTGCAAGACTTTCAAGAAAGAATCTTCTGGAGGGAATTGTTAAGATGAAAAGCACTGAGGTGTTTATTTCCAGCAGCGGCCCGGCCTTGGAAGCGCGCCTGGATCTTCCGGATTTGCCTCCGCCTTTTCCGGGGGTGCTCATTTGTCACCCACACCCCCTTTATGGAGGAAATATGAACAATAATGTAGTTATAGGCGTGGGGAATTGTTTGGTAAAAAAAGGTTTTGCTGTTTTGCGTTTTAATTTTCGGGGAGTGGGCAGGAGCGAGGGAACATTTGACGAAGGCAACGGTGAACAGGATGATGCCCGCGCCTGTCTCAAATTCCTTCTGGAAAGGGAAGAGATTGATCCCGAAAGGATAGGGCTTGTGGGGTACTCCTTCGGAGGAATGATAGCTCTATCTGTGGGCGTGCGGGAAGACGCTGTCAGGGTAATGGCGGGAATATCCCCGATTATGCCCAAGGATATATTGAAGGGATGCAACAAGCCAAAGATAATTTTCAGCGGGACGGAGGATAACATGGTTCCTTCGAGGCTGATTTTGCAGGAAACGAAAAAAGCCGGGGAACATACGGAAATCAAGGTTATCGACGATGCCGACCACTTTTGGTGGGGCTATGAAAGACAGCTGGGAGAAATGGTAGCCGCTTTTTTTGCAGATAATTTTAGCAATGCCGGAGAACAATAAGACAAAAGAACGTCTTTATTCTGCTGCATTAAACAAAATTTGCTTTGAGTCGTGAGCTGCAAAAACAGCCCATGAAGACGTAATAATTTTGAAGCAAAAATGGCAGGATGCCATTTTTAGGGCCACTGAACAGGACGTTCAATTGGCCCGTGCGAAAAATTGTGAGTCAAATGGTTGCTGTTTTCAGCGAACGCTTTGCAAATAGAGTTTATGCAGTAGAATAAGCCTTAAGGAGGTAGACAATATTTGAACCCGGAGCAAATTCTCTCCGATTTGATCAGGATAAATACGGTAAATCCCCCGGGAAACGAGATGGAGGCCGCGCTTTATCTGAAAGATCTTTTTGCGCGGGCAGGTGTGCCCGGTGAAATAGTGGAAACGGGAAAAGGCCGGGGAAATTTTTTCGCCAGAACGGGAAGCGGTTCAAAACGTCTTCTTTTTCTTTCCCATCTCGATGTGGTCCCTGTAGGAGAAGGATGGGATTTTGATCCTTTCTCGGGAGAAATACGGGAAGGAATGGTTTTGGGACGGGGAGCGCTGGATTGTAAAGGATTGGTTGCCGCCCAGGCCTTTACTTTTTTAAAACTTGTTCGTGAAAAAGTACCCTTAAACGGCACCCTGATTTTTGCTGCAACTGCTGATGAGGAAAGAGGTGGGGACTTTGGTGTGAAAAGCCTGCTGGATGATGTCCCTGAGAAACTTCAGGCTGACTTTGCCATAAACGAAGGAGGGGAGGAACCCCTTAAATTAAACGGCAGGACGGTGTTTTTTATCCAGATCGGGGAAAAGGGTACCGCCTGGAGCAAATTGACCGCGTCTGGTGTCTCCTGCCATGGCTCAATCCCTTCGCTGGGAGATAATGCGGTTGTAAAAATGGTCCGCGCCCTCAATAACCTGGCCGGCTGCCGGCCGCAGGTTACCTTAATCCCGGAGGTTAAATATATGCTCCAGGAGCTTACCGGAATTTTGGGGCTGAATATTAATGTGGATGAGCAAAACGTGGATTCCATTCTGGAAAATTTTAAAAACAGGACTTTTGTGGAGACCTTGCGGGCCATGACGCGCATGACCATTTCCCCCAATGTGGTGCAGGGGGGAAGCAAGACCAATGTTGTTCCCGATATGTGTACCGCGAGCATCGATATACGCATACTGCCGGGGCAGGACAAGGAATACGTACTACGGGAGCTCCGCAGGTATATCGGGGAAAAAATTAATATCGAAGTGACAAACTATTATCCGCCTACTTTTTCTTCTTCCCAATCGGAGCATTACCGGGCTATTGTAGAAGCAACCCGGGATGTTGCCGGCACGGAAGCAATCTGCCTTCCATGCATCTCCACCGGGGCAACTGATTCCCGTTTTCTCCGGGAAGCGGGGATTCCTTCCTACGGTATCGGCCTTATGGCCGAGGGATTTGACCGGGAGCTCTTAACTACTGTTCACGGTAAAAATGAGAGGATAGACGTGGCGAGCCTGCATTTTATCGCATTTTTTCTCGAAAGACTGGCCATAAAGTACCTGTCCTAGCTTTCATCTAGAAAAAATTGGTTATCTGCCGGCGATGGTAAGGTTCCTCATCATCCCCGGCAGGAAAGGACGGTATTACGGTATTTTATGAAAGAATCTCGAAATAATTGGTGGCTTGGGCTGGTGGTTATAGCCCTGGGAGTGCTCATACTGCTGAACAATTTGGGCATTGCAGATATTTCTTCCGCCGGTAGACTCATTCGCAATTACTGGCCGCTTCTGCTGGTAATTCTGGGATTGAGGATCCTGCAACAGAAAAACGGGGCAGGTTACCTTTCAGGCGGCATACTAATATTCCTTGGGTTTCTGCTGCAGGGGGGAAAACTTGGGCTTCTGGATTTTGACATTTCCTTGCTTTGGAAAGCATTCTGGCCTGTTATACTAATTTTGCTCGGCATAAGCATCCTCAGGGGGCCAAAATGGCAGGAAAAAAGTAATTGGGCTGTTATGGGGGGAATCGATAGGACCAAGCATCCCTGGAAACTGGAAAATGGCAACTATCTGGCCTTTATGGGCGGTATCACCCTGGATTTACGCCAAGCGGAAATGGAAAGAAAGGAATATTTTTTGAACTGTACTGCTCTGATGGGCGGCATAGATATTATCGTGCCGGAAGATCTAACTGTTGTTTGCCGGGGGACGGCTATCCTCGGAGGGATAGATTTCCTGGGCAAAAGTAACGGCGGAATTTTTGCCACTGATGAAGGACAGCAGGGCGGACATAATTCAGACCGGGTGGTTAATATTTCTGCACTGGCAGTCATGGGAGGAGTGGATGTAAAGGTAAAAACTTAACGCTTTTATTATAAATAGTCAACAGGAAGAACAATAAAGATTTTTATTTTTGCTTCCTTGGGATATGCTTTTTACCTTTCCCCTTTGTTCCATATATTTTAAGTGTGCCAGCGTTTCTGCTAAAGCCATCCACCGCAGCTCTACTGTAAATTTATCCCATGGCAAAGGGATATTCCAGCTTACTTTGGAAGCTATTTCATAAGCACTTTTGCCGTTTACATCGAGAACAGAGGCAATTTCACCTTCTCTGCGGCAATGGTGTTTTTTTATTTCCAAAATCCTGTCCCGGTGGTTCCGGAAGGCGCGGCGATGTCCCGGAAGAATGGTTTCAATCTCCAGATTAAATACCCTGTCAAGGCTTCTTAAATAATCAGCCAGGGGATTTTGGTCATCTCCTGACCAAAGAAAAATTGCCGGAGTAATTGTCTCCAGGATGTGATCGCCGGAAAAAAGAAGCTTTTCGTTGGGTTCGTAGAGGCAAATGTGCCCACAGGAATGTCCGGGCGTCATCAGACATCTAAGGGAGTATTTTCCAACATTTAATATTTCTCCATCCCCAATAATTTGGAAGCGGGTTTTTCGGGAGGGTGTCCGGCCTTCATAAAATTTCACTGCTTCCTTTATTTCATCCAATGGAAACTTTTTTAGGAAGTCCGGGGTATTGTTAATAAATTTTTTTAATTCTTCTTCGGGAAAGCCGTTTTTTAACCCATGAACAAGGCCTGCCTTCCACCTTCCCAGGTCCTCCCAATAAACTGCTTCAGGGAAGGTAAGATAAATTGTTGATCTATTTGAAGCTATGGAAGGAGCAAGGCCGAAATGATCCTCATGAAAGTGGGTGATAAAAAAATCCGTTCTTTCCAAATCTACATCAAGTTCCCGAAGTGCTTTAAGCAAAGCTGCTCTGCATTCTTTCTCATCTATTCCCGAGTCAATAAGAAGATCGCGCTCATCCCCTTTCAGCAGGTAGGAGTTCACCGTTTGCAGCGCGAAGTCGGGAAGGGGCAGTTCAATCCGGAAGATTCCGGGCAAGATTTTTTCGATCATTTTTTTCATCCTGTTTTAAATAATAATAGTAACTACTAATATTCTAACATAAGACATTAACAATTGGAACTTTTTTCATTGGCAGCCGTCTAAGCTAAGTGAATATGAATTGGAGATTTTTTATGGTATATTTGTAAAGGGATGCCAGCCGGAAAATAAAGAGCAGCGGTGTGGTGTCAAGCAAACAGCCGGAAATTATTTAATAAAATTGTAGGCTCTACAAGGAGGCAAAGTTAATGGCATTTTCTTGGAAAAAAATATTCCAGACATTTTCAAGCAAAGCTTTTTACGTTCCCATCTTCATATCTTTTTTGGGCCTATTACTATTTCCGTCAAGGGCTGCTTCCCTTTCGCAGGAAGACTTGTCAGGCTATACCAATGCAAAATATGAACCTGTTAAAGGGGTTTATCTGGGTGCGTACATAGATCAGGCTTACTGGATTAAACGGGATATAAAGGCTTTTAATGAAAGAGTCGGGAAGAAACATGCTTCTTTTTTCCGTTATGTCACTTATGGACAACCTTTTCCCGAAAAATGGGTCGGGGAGGTTGTTGCAGCAGGAGCAGTACCGCAAATTGCCTGGGAACCTAATAAAGGACTGGAGCAGGTCCAGGACGATGAGTACCTGCGCAGCTTCGCCCGCCAGGCAGGAGAAACAGGTGTACCCATTTTCTTGCGTTATGCCTCGGAGATGAACGGGGACTGGTGTGCGTACAGCGGCGATCCGGAGCTTTACATAGAAAAATGGAGGCTGGTCCACAGGGTTATGGAGGAGGAAGCCCCCAATGTAGCTATGGTCTGGACTGTTTTTACCAATCCTCAGGGCAACATTCTCCAGTATTATCCCGGAGACGAGTACGTCGATTGGGTAGGAGTAAATGTTTATAGCGTCCTTTATTATAATGCCAATCCTGAGACTCCTTCCCTGGTACGGGATCCCATTGAATTGCTGGACTTTGTCTACAAAAACTTTAGCGAGCGCAAGCCTATTCATATTTCCGAGTGGGCGGCCGTCAATTATACAATTGCAGATCATAAGGATCACGGAGATTTTGCCCGGGAGATGATCCGGCGCATGTATGAAGGCATTAAGAAAGAAAGACCGCGCGTTAAGGCGATTTACTACTTTGATGCCAACATTATGGAAACCGCACCTGCGGGGAGGCGCATCCGGGATTATTCCGTCAGCCGTAAGGATGAAATTTTAAAAACATATCAGGAGATAATCAGCGATGACTATTACCTTTCTGCTGTAAAGGACAACATAAATCCGGATATTGAGGTCGACGGGAAAAGGCTCTCCTTTAAGCATAGGCCCATCATCGACGGAGAGGAAATTTATGTCTATGCCGGCGATTTGGCCGCAGCTCTGGGGAGATCCCTTTCCTGGCTGGGCGGCGGTAAATTACGCCTGGGAGGATGGGAAATGCGCCTCGGAGAAAGCTATGTGTTAAAAAACGGAAAAGTTGTGGAAACCAGGTTATATCCCCTTCTCTACCGGGAACGCACTTATCTGCCGTTGAAAGACTTTTCCGCTGCATTGGGCTTAAGCCTGTCCTTTGCCAATGATAATATGCAAAACGACTCTTCCGGGAATATAGAGGATTCTTCCGGGCAAAATAAAAAGAAAACGGGGGTTAGAATTATGAAAATTGCGGTTAGCCCGGTGCTTTCCAATATCAAAGAGCACTTGAGCGAAGAAGGGTTCGATGTCATTACTTTTGAGAATAAAAATTTTGCCCGTCTGCCCGGCGAAGTATCTGCCATTGTCATATCCGGGCTTGATAAAAACTTTTTGGGCATGGAGGATTTGCAGGCGCAAATTCCTGTTATTAATGCGGAAGGGAGAACTCCTGAAGAGATCTCCATGGAAATAAAAGAGAGGCTTTTTTAGGAGGAAAAAGGCAGCCCTCCGCCTTTAAACCAAAACCGTGAAGAGACTGACCAAGAAGCGCTTCTTTAGCAAATGAGGGGCGCTTTCTTTTTATAAGCATTTGCAGGAAGATAACAGGTGTCTTTACATCTGTTGAAAAAAAAGTTATCATTGTTTCAACGGGAGTGAAGAGCAATGGATGCAGAGAAAAGACGTGCCGAGCTTTTAAAACTATTGCGCAAGTCAGTAAAACCGCTTACCGGCGCGGAACTGGCCGGATATTTTGGCGTGAGCCGGCAGGTTATCGTGCAGGATATCGCTATTTTAAGGGCTTCAGGGGAGCAAATATTAGCTTCCCTGCAGGGATATCTTCTAAATTTGCCGTCGCAGGAAGCGCAGGTCCGCTTCGTGGTCGCCTGCCGGCATACCAGGGAGCAGATTGAGGACGAGCTGGGCATTATTGTAGATCAAGGCGGCCGGATACTCGATGTTATTGTTGAACACCCGGTTTACGGAGAGCTGCGCGGCAATCTAATGATCAGCAACCGTCTTGATTTAAACACGTTTTTAGAATCGCTGGAAAAAACAGAAGCAAATCCTCTCCTGGCCCTGACAGGGGGCATTCACTTGCACACCCTGGAGGTGCCTGAGCAAAAAAGTATGCAAAAAATTATCGCATCCCTTGACAAAGCCGGTTATTTAATAAAATAACTTTAAAGCTGTCTTTACAATTGACAAGACAGCTTGACAGTGGCATAATATTTAGACAACAAACTAGCTTAAAAGGTGTTGGTTATATGGAAGAAAAAAAAGCGCTACTAGAAAGGATCCGGGAACTGAAGAAGCAGCGAAATGCTGTTATCCTGGCTCATAATTACCAGACCGGCGAGATTCAGGATATTGCCGATTTTGTTGGTGATTCCTTTGAGTTAAGCAGGATCGCTTCGCAGTCAGCTGCCGATGTGATTGTTTTTTGCGGAGTTACTTTTATGGCTGAAACCGCAGCAATTCTGGCTCCGGATAAAGTTGTCCTGCTCCCAGAAATTTCGGCCGGTTGCCCCCTTGCCGATATGGTTACGGCGAAGGCGCTGCAGGAAAAAAAGGCCCGGCACAAAGGTGCAGCAGTTGTAACCTATATTAATTCCCCGGCTGAGGTGAAGGCACAGAGCGATATCTGTGTAACTTCATCCAATGCCCTGCGCGTGGTGGATTCCCTTGATGCGGATGAAATACTTTTTGTGCCGGATATGAACCTGGGCAGCTTTGTTGCCGGGCAAACGAAAAAAAAGATCATTCTCTGGCACGGCTACTGCCCGACGCACCACCATGTTACTCTCCAGGACCTCCTTGCTGCCAGGGAAGCACATTCCGATGCGGTTGTAATGGTTCACCCGGAATGCCGTCCCGAGGTGGTTAAGGCTGCTGATTATGTCTTTTCAACGGGTGGGATGATAAAGTTTGCCCGGGATACAAGCTTTAAAAAAATAATTGTCGGGACGGAGACAGGCCTTCTTCACCGCCTGGAAAAGGAGAATCCCGAGAAACAGTTTTTTGCCCTTTCCCGGAGATTATTCTGCCCGAATATGAAGTTAACCACTCTCGAAAAGGTGCGCCGCGCGTTGGAGACGATGGAGCCGCGAATTACCGTTCTCCTGCCGGTTCGCGAACTGGCCAGGAAACCTCTTGAACGCATGCTCGCTGTGGCGTAAAGGGATTGAGCCAGATGGAAAATGCAAAAGGGACATACTCTTCCGGATATGACGTTGTTGTTGTCGGCAGCGGTATTGCCGGTATGCTTGCCGCCATTAAGGCGTCGCGTTTTGCCCGCGTTTGCCTGTTGACCAAGGATGCCCTCAACAATACCAACACTTGGCTTGCCCAGGGCGGGATTGCTGCTGCCCTGGCAGATGATGACAGCCCAGAGCAACACCTTGAGGATACCCTCATGGCAGGGAGCGGGTTGTGCAATATCGAGGCTGTTAAGGTAATGGTTGAAGAGGGGCCGCAGTGCATCGAGGGGCTTTTGAGCATGAACATGCCCTTCGAAAGGATTGAGGGGCGCCTGGCCATGACCAGGGAGGGTGCGCACAGCAAAAACCGCATTGTCTATGCCGGCGGCGATGCCACAGGGCGGATCCTGTATGAAACTTTGAAAAAACAATTGCTTTCCAGCAGGGGCGTTGACATCCGTGAGCATACCTTTGTTACCGAGCTGCTTGCCCCTGACGGGGAAATCGTTGGAGTGCGGACCTTATCGGGAGAAGTACTTCCGGCCGGGTCGGTGATTCTTGCGACAGGAGGCTTGGGCCGGGTCTTTTCCTGTACCACAAACCCTCCGGTGGCTACAGGTGACGGCATCGCCATGGCTTACAACGCGGGCGCAACAATAACTGATATGGAATTTGTTCAGTTTCACCCCACCGTTTTTCAAAGTCCACAGGGGGATATGATTCTTATTTCCGAGGCGGTGCGGGGAGAGGGAGCGATCCTTCGCAATTGCCGCGGCGAAAGATTCATGCAGAACTATCACGAAATGGGTGAACTGGGACCGCGCGATGTGGTCTCGCGCGCCATCGTGGATCAGATGAAAAAAGATGGAAGCAGCTATGTTTATCTAGATATTACTTTTAGGGAACCCGCATATCTAAAAAAGCGTTTTCCCACCATCTACAGCATGACCTTGCAGCACGGGCTGGATTTGGCCAAAGATTGGCTCCCTATAATTCCGGCCGCGCATTATGCCATTGGAGGTGTTCAGACAGGCCTTTTTGGCGAGACAAATGTAGGCGGACTTTATGCCTGCGGCGAGGTTGCCTGCACCGGTGTGCACGGGGCCAACCGGTTGGCCAGCAATTCCCTGCTGGAAGGGCTTGTTTTTGCAGAGCGCGTCGTGCGGATGATTGAAAAAACCGGCAAAGAGCCCCCGGTGAATTTGCAAAGGGGCGGCGCCGCAAAAGGCAAAACTATTTCCCTGCAAGGGGGTGCCGCCGGGAAACTGCGGGAGGAGCTGCGCTCGCTTATGTTCAGCAACGCGGGTATTCTCCGGGAGGAAAAGGGCCTTTTAGCCATCCGGCGCTTCATAAAACAGCATGCCGATTTTCTGGAGGCTCAGCCGAAGGACCGGCTTTCCTGGGAATTGAGGAACCTTTTTATCGTGGCCGGTTTTATTGTGAACAGCGCACTTTTGCGAACCGAAAGCCGCGGCTGCCACTATCGGGTTGACTATCCGCAGCCGGATGAGGCTTGGCGGCTGCGCCACCTGTGCACTTCAGTAAGCTGATACTTTTGGTTTCGCGGGGAGTTCCGGCGAGCAAAGGAGGAATTGAATTTGCACCGCTTATTGTATAAAGATCTAGTTGCCCGTGCGTTGGCGGAGGATCTCGGTTTTGGGGATGTGACCACCGGTAGCATCTTTGGCCCTGAAGAGGGGGAAGCTGTTATTGTAGCCAAGGGAAAAGGTGTTTTAGCCGGTTTAATGGTAGCCGAGGAGGTTTTTGCCCAGATTGACGGACAGATAAAATTTTTAAATTTTTTCCAGGACGGTGAAATGGTTAATCCCGGCGATCGCGTCGCCGGCCTGAAAGGGCCTGTTTCGGGAATCCTCATGGGCGAGCGGGTAGCCCTCAATTTTTTGCAGCGAATGTCCGGAATTGCCACCGCAACAAGGGAGGCTGTCGAGAGCATCAGCCATACCGGGGCAAAAATTACCGATACGCGCAAAACATCTCCCGGCCTGCGTATTTTAGAAAAATATGCCGTACGCATTGGCGGGGGGGTGAACCATCGCTTTAACCTTGCAGATATGGTGCTCATTAAGGATAATCATATTAAAGGCGCGGGTTCTATCTCCGAGGCTGTTGCCCGGGTCAGGCAAAACTGTGGTTTCCCGGTTAAGATCGAGGTCGAGGCGGCAACCCTTGAGCATGTCAGGGAGGCATTGGTATGCGGCGTGGATATCATTATGCTCGATAATATGACCACAGACCAGATGGCTGAGGCTGTCAAACTGGTTGCAGGAAAAGTTCAGGTTGAAGCTTCCGGAGGTATTACCAAGGAAAGACTGGCCGAAGTAGCTTCTACCGGAGTAGATTTAATTTCCCTCGGGTATTTGACCACTGCAGGGCATGCGCTGGATTTATCATTACAGCTATATTAGTGATTCCACTGCATAAATTATGTTCTGCTGCATAAAACGACATTTGCTTTGAGTCGTGAGCTGCAAAAACAGCCCATGAAGACGTAACAATTTTGAAGCAAAAATGGCAGGATGCCATTTTTAGGGCCACTGAACAGGACGTTCAATTGGCCCGTGCGAAAATTGTAAGTCGAATGGTTGCTGTTTTCAGCGAACACTTTGCAAATGGAGTTTATGCAGTAAAATCATAACAAAAAATAAATGTTGACCCGAAAGTTTGTCTTATGGTAGACTTAATTTTAATCAGTATAAATCGATGAGGGGAAGAGTAGTCTGCAGCAGCTTTTTGAAAGAGAGTTGCTGGTTGGTGCAAGGCAGCAGGTTCTGCAGGTGAAAGCCGTCCCCGAGAGGGCGATTGAAAAGACTAAAGTAAATCGCCACGGTTGCTTACCGTTATGGGAAGCTTGCAATTTATAAACGAGGCGGATTCAGCAGCACTGGCTGGATCAATTAGGGTGGTACCGCGGGAAATTCCCCGTCCCTTTGAGGACGGGTTTTTTTATGTAACTTAAACGGGGGGCTGAGGTTGGTGGATGACCGTAAAATTAAGCTTTTGCAGGCTTTGGAGTATAATCATAGAATTAGCGTCAGCACTTTGGCAACGATGTTAAACCTGACGGAAAAAGAAGTTAACGACCTTATCAAGGAAATGGAGGATGTCAAGATTATCCAGGGGTATGTTACCTTGATCGATTGGGAAAAAGCAGGCCATAACAATAATGTGACAGCGCTTATCGATGTCAAAATAACTCCCCAGCGCGATGTGGGATTTGATGTCATCGCAGAAAGAATCTGCCGTTTCCCGGAAGTAACAAGTGTTTACCTTATGTCGGGAGGATACGATCTGTCGGTGATGGTAGAGGGGACATCCCTGAAGCAGGTGGCCTTCTTTGTGTCGGAAAAACTTGCTATCATGGAAAACGTCCAGAGCACGGCCACACACTTTGTGTTAAAAAAATATAAACAAAACGGTATAGTTTTCAATGATGATAAAAAGGATCACAGGCTGGTGATAACCCCATGACCAGGTTCGTTAATAAGAAAATTGCACAGATGCCTTACTCCGGTATAAGGAAATTCTTTGACCTGGCCGGCGGTATGAAGGGGGTTATCTCCCTGGGCGTGGGGGAACCGGATTTTATAACACCCTGGCATATTTGCGAAGCCGGTATTTATTCCCTGGAAAAGGGTTATACGAACTATACCTCCAATTGTGGTTTGGAAGAACTGCGAAGAGAAATAAGCCGCTACCTCTTGAGGAGATATGGGCTACATTATGATTATGTAAACGAGATCGTTGTAACCGTTGGTGCCAGCGAAGCCATTGATATTGCCCTGCGGTGCGTCCTTGAACCTGGTGATGAAGTTATTATACCGGAACCTTGTTTTGTTTCTTACAAGCCTTGCGCGGCTATGGCCGGAGGAGTTGTAAAAACAATCGCTACCAGGGAAAGCGACTCTTTTAAGTTAAGGCCGGAAGACCTGGAAAAGGCTATAACGCCAAGGAGCAAGGTATTGCTGCTATGCTATCCCAATAATCCGACAGGTGCCGTTATGACCGAAAAGGAACTGCAGTCCATTGCGGAAGTAGCAGCAAAATATGACTTGCTGGTCATAGCAGATGAAATTTATTCTGAACTGACTTATGAAGGGGAACACGTTTCTTTTGCTTCTTTGCCCGGAATGAAGGAACGCACGGTCCTGATCAACGGTTTTTCCAAGTCGTTTGCCATGACGGGATGGAGGATAGGTTATGCAGCTGCCCCCGCGGAAATTGCTGCTGCCATGTTAAAAATACACCAGTATACAGTTATGTGTGCCCCCATAATGGGGCAGATGGCCGCGATTGAGGCACTAAAAAACGGGGAAGGGGAAATAAAGAAAATGGTCCTCCTTTATAACCAGCGGCGCAGTTTAATCGTCAACGGGTTAAACAGGGCAGGGCTTCCCTGTTTTGAGCCAAAGGGCGCTTTTTATGCCTTTCCTTCAATTAAGGCAACAGGGATGAGTTCCCAGGAATTTTGCGAAAAGCTGCTGAAAGAGGAAAAGGTTGCCGTTGTTCCCGGAGACGCTTTCGGCGAATGCGGGGAAGGGTATATTCGCTGTTCTTATGCCGCTTCCACGGAGCAAATTGTCGAAGCCCTGAGCAGAATAGAAAAATTTGTTGAACGCCACGCCAAAAGACAAAGAGCTGTTTATGCCGTTCGATAGAACAGAAGAAATTGCAGGTTAAGCATTAAAACGTATGGACATAATATCCCCGTCCTTAACAAGATAATCTTTTCCCTCCAGGCGAAAAAGGCCTTTTTCC
>JAAYFF010000064.1 GCA_012728375.1 Bacillota bacterium
AGCTGCAGCTGGCCCTGGCTGGCCCTATGAAACATGGACACCAGGGGCCCCATGTCAAGGGCGGCTGCTCGAAAACAGAGTAATTTTTAGTAAAGGTAATGTTTTAAGTGTATAATCTCCAATGACAGGGGGTCAAGCCGTTAGACTGAGCAGTTTGACTTGGGACGTTTTAGGGTGTTCCCCCCTTGAAGGGGAACACCCTAAAACATTTTTACACGGGCCTTATCTGATCGTCCTGCAGGTTCTTGACTTTTTCTACTAAAAATCCCGTCAGCGATTCAGAAATCTCTTCAGTAAAGCCCTCTCCGTAAATCCGGTAAGAAGGCTTTTCCGGATCAGGGAGCACAAGCGCCCATCCATTGGGGTAAAAGAACTTAACCCCGTCAAAGAGTTCAATTCGTTCTGCCTTACCGGGGCCTTCCTGAACAAGGCGCCTCATAACCCTCCCTTTTTGACCCCACGGACAGAACACTTCCCTCTGCCGCACGCGTATCCCCGGAATTTCTTTTAGGAGATCGGAAAGACTTTTTTCCTCCCTCGCCAGACAATCCAAAATTTTAAACAGCGCCATCATGGCATCCAGCTGCAAAAAATTACCGGGACGATATTTTTTATCCTTGGAATCCCCACCTTGCATGGTTTCTTTTAGTTTTTCCTGAAAGTGGCGCGGCAGCGTTTTGCTGCGCAAAACAGTCCCATTGTTTTTTTGGGCAAGTTCTTCGTGAACCCATGAAGCAAAAAAAGGTTGAACCAAAGTAGACGCCTTCCCCCCTCTCAAAATTAGCAGGGAAAGCAAGGCCTGGTAAACCTCCCCGGAAATTTCATTTCCTTCATTGTCAAAAAGAAGCATTTCTTCACCGCTGGGAGCCATCCAGACGCCAAGATCAGCCCTTTCTTTAACCACACTGCCGGCGAAATCTTTTTTAAAGCGGGCAAATTCTTCGCCCTCTCTCCAACAGAATGTCTCTTCTTTGCCCGGCGGATGGATGACGGTCAGCCGGCACTCAAGCTCCTGAAAAAGCGGAATTAAAAAAGTTGCCACATGAGAGGCCGGAAAAGCAAGCAGGATGGAAAAATGAAAATCCTTGATCCTCTGCACAGCCAGATCCTCCAGCAGGGCTTCAGCGTAGACCCGGTTATAATCAGGAATTTGTTTTAAAGTTCCCAGCTTCTCCTTTGTCGCCCGGGGAAAGTCGTCTCTGGAATGTATTTGCTCCAGTTTTCGCTCATCGCCATGCGCCAACTGAAGCCCTTCCCGGTCGAAGAAACGAATAACGCAATGCCCCTCATGATATGAGCAGGAATGAATATAAACTCCTCCTTGCGCCTGCATTTCATTGACGGACATGCGCAAAACAGGGGCAAAAGTGTTTCCAATGTCCAGCACCTTTGCTCCTCCGGCCATTAAACCCACTTCAAAGACTTTCTTTAGAAGCTGTGAAGGTCCCCAAAAATCCGCACCTGATACCACGGGGACTTCCCCGCCGAGTAAATAAGCAAAGGCAGAACCCAGGCGAAGTGTACTTTCCAGGGCAAGATCGCTGTGAATCTCTCCTTGTACACCGATGCTGCCAAAAAGAGAACGTCTGGCATACCCGCCCCAAATCAAATTGTCATGGACAACGGCACCGCTTTCCACCCTTTTAAAGGGCCACAACTTGACCCCTGGTTTCAAGGTTGCTCCGCTCTCAACAACAGTTTTATCTCCCACAACAGCCCCTTCATAGACAACAGCGCCTGCTTCCAATCTGGATCCAGCCGCCAGAATGCCTCCCCGCACCACTGCATTTTCTCCGAGAGTCACCTGCGACCAGAGGACACCCCGCTTAATGGAAGCCTTTCCATCGATGCGGCTGCCGGAACCGATAACAGTATACCCCCCGATAACCGCCCCGGGCCCAATAGAGCTCCTCTTGCCGATATACAGCGGTGAAACGAGACGGGCTCCAGGATCTAAGTGGACATCATCCGCCATCCATATACCCGGTTTTTTTTCCCAGGCATTAAGGTTAACCTTAACTTTTTTACTAAGAATATCATAATTTGTCCGGCGGTACTGTTCCAGGTTGCCTATATCGCACCAGTACCCTGCAAGGGAACAACCAAAAAGTTCTTTTCCTTCCTTAAGCAGCAAAGGAAAGAGATCCTTGCTAAAATCAAATTTTTTTCCCGAAGGTATGTACTCCAAAACTTCCGGCTCGATAATATATATTCCCGTATTTACCGTATCGCTAAAAACCTCTCCCCAGCTGGGCTTTTCCAGGAAGCGCAGGATTCTTCCCTCTTCATCCACCATCACCACGCCATACTCCAGGGGATTATCCTGGGGAGTCAGGACAATGGTAACGAGAGCTTTTTTTTGCCGATGGAAAGCGATCGCCTCGCTTAAATCTATATCTGTCAGGCAATCCCCGCTGATAACGAGAAATGTTTCATTTAAAAAAGAAGCAGCATTTTTGACGCTTCCGGCTGTACCCAGAGGTTCATCCTCCAAAAAATAGTGCAAGGAAACATCAAATGAGGAACCATCACCAAAGTAATCTTTAATTTGATCGGGAAGGTATTGGAGCGTGACAGCTTGTTCTTTTATCCCATGCCTGGTTAGAAGCTCAATTATATATTCCATCATGGGCTTATCCATTAGAGGGACCATCGGCTTGGGCCGGTCACAGGTCAGAGGGCGCAGCCTGGCACCTTCCCCTCCAGCCATTATTACGGCTTTCAAAAAAAACATCTCCTTCCTGCAATTTTACGGCAAATCATTTGCTCAAGGTTATTATAACCGTAATCAAGCGTAATTAAGCTTTAAGAGAGCAAAAAGGAGATTTTGAATATTTTTCTAAATAATGTATTTCATAGGGCTATATATTTCATTTAGTGCCTCTCGTAACAATTTTTTAATATATTTATAACCGTGAGACAAGTTTTTCCAGTATTGCCCGGGCGCTGTTTTTATCGAGCGGTTGGTTATTGTTGCCGCACTTGGGAGACATGATGCATTTTGGACAACCCTCTTCGCAAGAGCAACCCAAGATTACCTCCAGGGCTTTAGACGACAAAATTTCATAGTTCTCGAAGAGGCGCCGGGAAATACCGATGCCTTCCGGGAAGCCGTCATAAAGGAAAAGTTCCCTTTCAGCAGTGCAAACCCCTCCCAGGTCCCAGCGGTCGCACATGGCCAGCAGCGGCGCGACCCCGATAAGGAGATGCTCCATGGCATGAAGACCGCCGTCCAAATTGATACCCTTCAGTTTACGAAAGTCAATCCAGACAGCTTCTGTGCAGTACTGCAGCACGAGGGGTTTTGTTAAAATATTTTTCCCCACAGTCTTGCTGAAGGAGCGCAGAACATAACCGTAAACCTCTTCGTCTACAGCAACTTTTCCATAGTGCAGGGTATAACCGGCAACTGTCCGCGTCTGTAAAATTTGCTCAATTTTGATCCTCGTCTCTTTAAGGGGCGTTGTATATGTATCTTTGCCGTAAGGTTTGAGGAAAACCGTTTTGGTATTTTCGTCAAAATTATCTACCCTGTAAGGTTCGGCACGGTGCAAAAAAATGGCGCCGGGATGGGCCTCACAGTACGCCTGCCTTCTGCTCAGTTCCTCCAGGACCTGCCCATCGCAGATTAACCTGAAACTTTCCTCTTCAATATCGCTCAGATTAACCTGAAAGCAAGATCCTGTTCCATTATAGCAATACTTCTTTACTGCAGAAGGCATCCGCGCCTTTAAACCTCCGGGGATAAGGCGGATTGACCGCTCTTTAAAAAGTTCGCTGACGATATTTTCATATTTTTCGCCAAACCACTTCGCATCTTCCTTCGTCAGGGGAAGTTCTTCAGCCGCGCACATGATATGGTTCTTCAAAATCCGTCTGTTTTCCAGGGAAATAACAGCTTGTTCGCTGGGTTCGTTGAAAAGGTAATGGGGATTGGTTTGAAGGTAGGTATCCAGGGGGTTATCAAACAGAACCTGAACAACCAGGCTTTCCTGGCCGGAACGTCCGGCGCGGCCGGCCCGCTGGTGAAACGATGAGATGGTGCCGGGGTATCCCCCAAGCACCACGGCGTCCAATCCGCCGATATTCACGCCCAGTTCCAGGGCATTGGTGGATATAATGCCGGCTATGCGTTTTTCTTTGAACTTTTTTTCCAGCTCTCTTCTTTCCTCGGGCAGATAGCCGGCGCGGTATGGGGCTATCTCCATACCGTCCACCAGATTATTGGCCCATGCAGCCGTTAATTCCGCCATTTTCCTGCTGACCGAAAAACAAAGAGTCTGCAGTCCGTATTTCACACAGGCTGCGGTAAGATCCGCTGTCTGAAGGTGTTGAGAACGATCCGGCCTAGCCGAAGTATCCCAGAAGATGTAGGTTTTTTTCCCCTGGGCGCTCCCGTCTCTGCTCACCAGCTCGAAACTTTTGCCTGTCAGCAATCCGGCATGTTCCAGCGGATCAGCCATCGTCGCCGAAGAAATAATAAATCGAGGGTCACCGCGGTAATGTTCCAGAATCCGGCGAAGACGGCGCAACAAAAAGGCAACGTTCGTGCCGAATATTCCCCGGTACCAATGAGCTTCATCGATAACAACAAAACGCAATTTACGGAAAAAACCAGACCACAGGCGGTGCCATGACAGGTAGTGGTGCAGGGCATGGGGATTGCTCAGGATAAGGCGTGACTTTTCTCGTATGGACTTGCGCTGTGCTTTCGGAGTATCCCCATCATAAACGGCAGCTTTCAGGTTGATTGCTGCTTCTTTTTCCATACTTTTAATTTCCCGAAGCTGATCATAGGAAAGGGCTTTCATGGGGTAAAGGAAGAGAGCCGTTGTATCCGGATTTAGCAAAAGCTGTTCAAATACAGGAACGGTAAAAGCAAGAGTTTTCCCGGAAGCCGTTGGGGTTACAAGGGTCACATTGCAGCCGGCGCGCACTTTTTCGATAACTTCGACCTGATGAGTATAAAGGCGAATTTTTTTCCGGGAAAGGTAATCCTGCAACTTGGGAGGAAGGGCTTCCTTCAATTCACTGTAACTGGGCGGCGCCTCCGCTTTTTCTATAATCGTGGCAACCTGTTTTTTAAGGTCACTGCTTAGTATCGCGCTGACAAGTTTTTGAACAGACATTTTTCCTCCTCAAACGAAACACCCCGAGCGAAATGCACACAGAACATTTTTCTTAATAACTGCCTCTTTAAACTGCCTTTTTAAACATTCTGCGTAGCCGGTAAAATTCCAAAAAAAAAACCCTCCTCTTCACATGAGGGTTTTTCTTTTATTTTGGAGCGGGTGATGGGAATCGAACCCACGTAACTGGCTTGGGAAGCCAGGGCTCTGCCATTGAGCTACACCCGCCTGATTTCCAGGTAGCGCTCAAGCTTGCGTTTTACTCTCTGCAACGCGTTATCTATGGACTTTACATGCCTTCGCAATTCAATGGAAATTTCCTGATAAGATTTACCTTCAAGGTAAAGCATTAAAACTCGCCATTCCAGATCGCTGAGAATTTCTCCCATTTTAAATTCTATATCAAAATATTCTTCCCGGTTAATCATCAACTCTTCAGGATCAGTCACTTTGGTACCGGAAAGAATGTCCAGCAATGTGCGATCTGAGTCCTCGTCATAAATGGGCTTGTTCAAGGAAACATAAGAGTTAAGGGGAATGTGCTTCTGCCTGGTTGCCGTTTTAATCGCCGTAATAATCTGGCGTGTAATGCAAAGCTCTGCAAAGGCCCGGAAAGAAGAAAGCTTGTCACCTCTGAAGTCCCGGATAGCCTTATATAGGCCAATCATTCCCTCTTGAATAATATCCTCTCGGTCTGCTCCGATAAGGAAATAGGAACGCGCTTTCGCTTTGACAAAATTCTTGTATTTATTAATGAGATACTCCAGAGCGATGTCGTTTCCGTCCTTGGCTTCCTCGGCAACTTCTTCATCTGTTCGTTCTTCGTATTCTTCCGCCCTTAAAAAATCCAGTTCGGTGCATACATTTTCTTCCTCCCTCAATCCCTGCGCCGTTAAGCCCACGAACATCGCCTCCGTTGCTATTTTGGGAGATATCCTTCTGTGTTATTATATCTTATGCCTTCAATAGCGTCAAGTATTTCTTCGTTAGAACTAATGTTCCTCAGTAATTACTGGCGCCTCCATTTTTCCAAAAGGGTTCTGATTTTTTTGGAAAGCCTCTCGTCCAGGAGATCCCTGGGCGGCGGCAGGGCAAATTTTTTTCGCTGATCTTCTCGGAAATTCTTTAGACATTCCCGTAGTTCCCTGGAGGAAATCCTTCGCCCTCCTTTCCAGAGGACAAGGTTTTGTTCCTGGTAATCGGAGGAAGCTACCTCTACTTCTTCTCCAAGCTCCCGCAGATTGACTACCAATCTTTCTATAAAGGCATCGGCCGTCTGATTCTCTCCTGTAAAAACTACTTCGATATTTTCCCCTTTCCGGTAGACCCGGGTTTTTCCCTTGACCTGGTAAGCATCATAGACGATAATGATTTTTTCCCAAAGCAGAGGGGCGAATTCCTCTAAAATATCAGCAAGCTTATCCCTGGCAGCGTCCAGATTTTCAGGGTACAGGTTTTCAAATTCAGGCCAGCTGTTAATAATGTTATACCCATCAACAAGCAGCAAGGACATTTTTCCTCCCCCTGAATTATTAGACCCGCAGGCCTCGTTGTCGAAAAACTTCGTACATAACAATTCCACCCGCCACCGATACATTTAATGACGAAATCGTTTCAGCAGTGGGAATGCGCAATAAAAAATCGCATTTTTCCTTGAGCAGCCTGGATAAACCCTTTCCTTCACTGCCGAGAATGAGGACCATGGGCAGCCGGAAATCTGCTTCAAAAAAAGGTAGTTCACCTTCCATATCAGCCCCCATAACCCACAGCCCCTCCCCTTTAAGAAAGTCCACTTCCCTGGCCAGATTGACCGTCCGAGCAACCGGCACATGAGCCAGGGCTCCTGCAGAGCCCTTAAAAACTGCGGGTGTGACTCCGCAAGCCCTGTCCTGCGGGATAATAGCTCCCGAGGCATTGGTTAAAGAGGCGGTTCGCAAAAGGGATCCAAAATTAAATGGATCCTGAAGATGATCCAGCATAAGAAGAAAAGGAAGTCCTTTTGAGCGGGCTTGTTGGAGAAGCTCTTCCGTGGTGAGGTAACAATAAGGAGAGAGATAAGCGATAATGCCCTGATGATTCTCCCCGGAAACTCTTTTTTCCAACTCTTCCAGGGGCACCCGTTTAACGGGGATATTCCCTTTTTGGGCGAGTTTTACAATTTCTTCTACAACCCATCCCCTTGCTCCAGCAAAAATGTCTATCTTTTGAACGGGCAGACCGCCCTTTAATGACTCCAGAACAGGATGGCGCCCCCAAATCAGGTCAAATCTGCTTTTCTTCTCTTTTTTTTTCCTCACATTTTTTCACCTTTAATTATGATACTTTTTTAAAATAGCCAGCGCTTCACTTTTGGTCGGTACTTTCCCCCGGCATTCTTTATGCTGATAGTCGTTTTCCGGACAATAACCCAGTATTTTACAATTGGGGCCGGCTTGGGCAAAGAGGTCAGGAGCGGCCTCTTTGCATAAAGAAAGCATCTTAGTGGCCAGATCCCGGATCTCCGCCTGTGCCCTCTTGCAACATCTGACAGCAAACCAATCCATGAGTGCATGTGCATTCATGCCGATTAATCCCTTAAATTCAGTAGCCTGCGGTTTAAGATACCGCAGGTCCTCTTCAGGTATTTCTTCATTCACGCCTTGTGAATACCATGATTCAATTAACCTTAGAATAAATAAAGCATCTGCCTGCAAGCTAAGATGTGATGGACAGCTGTCGCCAAGATGTTCGCTCAAAGGAGTTCCGTCAGGGAGCTTAAGCAGGCTTACCGGCACTTCAAAATTGGTTGAGAAACCTTGAATATTTTTGGGCAGAACCATATCAAAGGATCGCTTACCTTTTTTATTAACTCTTCCTGATTTTAATAAATATGAAGCAATCCTTTTTCTAACAAGCTGCACTTCCGTGACCCTTGAGTACCCTTCAACGCCAAAAATAAAATAATCAAATTCCACTGCTGCTTTGTGCCCGCTGTTAATAATATTAAAAACTAATTTTTTATCATAAGGGGAAGCTATTATTTCCTCCAGAGACCTCTCTGATTTCACGAATTTGGCCGCAATATCGGTAAATATTTTGCCCCCGCCGGCGAGCAAGACAACCTTGCCGTCCCCGACATTTAATAAATTCATATTCTTTATTTCTCCCCGTCAACAATTTTCCAGCGAACCCCGTGGGGCGTATCTTCCAGTAGAATATTTCTTTCTTTAAGCTGTTCACGAATTGCGTCCGCCAGCGCCCAGTTTTTTTCACGCCTTGCTTTTTCTCTGGTATTGATTAATTCCTCAATTTCCTTTTCCAGTGCAGAAACAGGTTCAAAGCCTTTCTGCAAGAAACCGAAAATATTATTAACCTCATTATAAAAATCCAGAATTGGTTGTAACACATTTCTTTTTTGCTCCGGAAAGCGGTCGAGATAGACATTGGTTTTCCTGGCCAGCTCAAAAAGAACAGCCGTCCCTTCGGCAGTATTAAAGTCATCGTCCATAACCTCCAGAAAACGTTTTCTGGAGGCTGTTAAAAAGTTCAGCAACTCCTGCTCTTCTTGCACAGGAACACCTTCGGCAACCCTTTCAAGGCGTTCCCGCAACTTGTAAAGGAGGGTATTTAGTCTTTCCAGAGCTTTGCCTGCTTGCATAAGTTGCTCCCTTGAAAAATTAATGGGGCTGCGGTAGTGGGCTGATAACATGAAAAAGCGCAAGACCATGGGGTCAATCTCCTTAATCAGTTCACGAACGGTAAGAACATTCCCCAAACTTTTAGACATTTTTTCCTCTTCAATATTTAGATAACCCACATGAAGCCAGTGCCGGGCAAAAAGCCGTTTTGTTGCACCTTCGCTTTGCGCAATTTCATTTTCATGGTGCGGGAAAATAAGATCCTGCCCGCCGCCATGAATATCCAGCGTTTCACCAAGATAAGCCATGGACATGGCCGAACATTCTATATGCCATCCGGGTCTTCCCCTGCCCCAGGGACTTTCCCAGGAAGGCTCTCCCGGTTTTTCCTTTTTCCAGAGAGCAAAGTCCATGGGGTGGCGTTTTCTTTCATCAATCTCCACCCTGGCCCCCAAAGATAATTCTTCCAGGTTTTGGTGAGATAGTTTTCCGTAAGAGGGGAACGAAGGAACGTGGAAATAAATATCGCCTTCAAGCTCGTAAGCAAGATTATTTTCCATAAGTTTTTCAATAAGAGCAATAATTTGCGGAATATGATGGGTTGCCCTGGGATGATAGTCCGCGGGCAATATCCCCAGCGCTTCCGCATCTTCCTGATAGGCGCGAATATATCTGCCAGCCAATTCTTCCACTGAAATTTTCAGTTCGTCTGCCCGTTTAATCATCTTATCGTCAATATCGGTAAAATTTTGCACAAAAGTAACCTTATAACCCCGGTATTGAAGATAGCGCCTTAAAACGTCAAAAACAAGAAAAACCCTGGCATTGCCGATATGAAAATAATCATATACAGTAGGCCCGCAAGCATAAATTCCGATTTTTCCCTCTTTTACAGGCTGCAAATTCTCCTTCTTTCTGCTTGAAGTATTATAAAGCTTAATCATTTTTTCTCTCCTTACTGTTTTGCTTGCAAGAGAGCCACCGCATAAGCGGCGATCCCCTCTCCCCTGCCGGTAAAACCAAGTCCTTCCGTCGTAGTCGCTTTCACGGAAACAGCCGTCTCTGCCACCTGAAGGGCTTCAGCAATATTCCTTCGCATTTCAGGTATGTACCGTGAGAAACGAGGCTTTTCGGCGATGATCACACCATCGACATTGCCAATAATATAACCGGCATCTTTAAGCAGAATGAGCGTTTCCTTTAAAAGCAAAAGGCTGGAAATCCCTTTAAAACGGGGATCTCCAGCAGGAAAATGTTTCCCTATATCACCCAGAGAAGCGGCGCCAAGAAGGGCATCAATAAGAGCATGAACCAGTACATCTGCATCGGAATACCCTGCCAGCCCGAAGGCAAAGGGTATCTTTACCCCGCCCATAACCAGCGGTAAACCCTCAACCAGGGGGTGAACATCATAGCCGATCCCGACTCGCAAATTCAGCACCCGAAAACGCGCCTCCCCAAGAAAAAATCCAGATTATCCTCGTCTTCCTCAATTCGTTTGCCCGGGAAATAAGAATAAAGCATTTCTGCAATTTTTAGGTCGTGGGGAGTTGTTAGCTTAATATTGTCATAACTCCCGGGAACAACCCTAACGGGTATGCCCGTTCTCTCTACCAGAACAGCGTCATCGCTTCCCCAAAAACCCTCATCCCGGGCCAGGCAGTGTGCCTCCCAGATAATTGAGAAACGGAAACACTGAGGAGTCTGAGCTAAAATTAAACGTTCCCGGGGCGGTGTAGATTGCACTGCTCCCTCGCTGTCAACAATTTTTACGGTATCTTTTACAGGTACACCGGCAATTGCTGCTCCGCAGTCCGCAGTTTCACGCAGGACGTTCAGGATGAGTTCACCCCGAACAAGGGGGCGCACCCCGTCATGAATACATATGATTGTGTCTTTGGAAATACCTTCCCGGTGAAGAATTTCCAGTGCGTTAAAAACGGAGGACTGCCTTTCTTCGCCGCCAAAAACAGGATAAATATTATTTATATTGCTAAAAAAAGGAAGCAAAATCCACTTTTTGAAATATTCTTCTTCTCCAGGAGCTATAACCGGAATTATGCGGGAAAAAACTCCAAGTTCGACAAAAACTTGCAGAGTGTGTGCCAGTACAGGTTTACCCGCAAGGAGCAGATACGGCTTATTTCTTTCTCCGCCCATGCGTTTGCCCCGGCCTGCTGCAGGCATTATCAAAACCGGACCGGCCATCTTTCACCAACAACCTCCCGTTTTGTCAGTAATTAACAATTAAATAATTGCTTATCCTGAACATGATTAAGTACTAATTTTTTCGGAAAAAGCCAGTTTGGGTTTGGCAAAAATCATCCTTCCTGCCGCTGTCTGTAAAACACTTGTGACCAGCACTTCAATAGTATCGCCGATAAAGCGTCTTCCGCCTTCCACAACGATCATCGTTCCATCGTCGAGATAGGCAACACCCTGACCAACTTCTTTCCCATCTTTAATAATATGAGCCAACATCTCTTCCCCGGGGAGAACTACCGGCTTGACTGCATTGGCCAGTTCATTGATATTTAATACGCTGACACCCTGCAACTCGCATACTTTGTTAAGATTAAAATCATTGGTAATAATTACCAATCCATCTTCCTGGGCAAGTTTAACAAGCTTACTGTCTACATCGGAGATCTCTTCAAAGTCTTTATTGATAATACTTACTTCAATATCCAGTTCTTTTTGCATTTTGTTTAAAATATCCAGGCCGCGCCTCCCCCGGTTCCTTTTTAACAGGTCCGGTGAATCGGCAATGTGCCTCAGCTCTTCCAGAACAAAACCGGGAACCAAAATCTCTCCTTCGAGAAAACCGGTCTTACTTATATCTAAAATGCGACCGTCGATAATTACACTCGTATCAAGTAACTTCCCCGATCCTTTTTTCTTTTCGGAAGCGGAAACAGACCTTTTGAGAAGCTGGCTTGTCAAAAATGAAAATTCATCCTTGCGATTGAGGGTAAATGTAACACCCAAGTAGGCAAGAAGCAGGGTTACCAGAAGGGAGAGATAAGGTCCGACCCAGGGAATACGGCCCAGGGGGAAATTTAGCAAAACCCCGATTAAAAGTGCAATTATTAACCCGCAAACTCCCAAAATAATATCTCTCGTGGGGATCATTTTTAGCTTGCTGTCCGACCAAGAAGCAATTTTTCCAATGTTATCCACTACAGAAGGTGTAATAAAATAAAAGATAAGTCCGAATATGGCGCCTCCCAGAGCTGAAAACCATAACCCTGTAGGAAGAGAAAAAGAAAGTCCTGTAGCAATAATAGGTGAAGACACCGCAATTTTAAAAAGCTCAAAGCCGCAGACAAAACCAATAATCGTTAAAAAAAATCGAACAACAGCTTTCAGCATTATCCACACCCCCTTTCCGTCCCATAATTCCTTATCAGCTTTAAGTTAATATATTATAACTTATATTTTTGCCCAGCTTCAAGGTAAATTATACCCCTCTGTGAAAAAACTCCTTTTTAACCTTGTAATAAAAAAGACATCATCCGCGATGTCTTTCGAGACAGCAAAGTGCTCATAAATTTTTGCTGCTCACTTTTCTTCATCTTCAACGCTGCCTTCGCTACCGCTCTCATGATTAAAAATTCTCTCAAGATAGCTGATAATTTTGTTCTTGTCTACCCCTTTGACCATTAAAAGCTCGCTCATTAATATTTGCTTAGCGCTCTCCAGCATCTTTCTCTCTCCGGAAGAAAGCCCTTTCTTTTTCTCCCGCAAGAGAAGGCTCCGGACAACTTCCGCAACTTTAAAGATATTACCGCTTTTGATTTTATCCATATTGGCCCTGTAGCGTCGATTCCAGTTCGGATTGGTACTTTCCTCCATGCTCTCCAGGATCTCGAACACCTCCCGAAGAGCACCTTTTCCAATAACATCCCGCAAGCCAATTCTTTCCACGTTATCCATGGGAATCATTACTTTAATGTCTCCCACAGGCATATTCATTACATAGTACTTTCTTCGGTTACCAAGTATCTCCTTCTCTTCGATGGATTCAATAACACCGGCACCGTGCATCGGATAAACAACCGTATCACCAATATTAAACATTAACCCAACCTCCTATCTCTATTCATGAAAAATATCATTTAATATCTCCGTTATCCTGAGAATTACGAAGAATTTTGAACCTTGGTTTTAAATTTTTAAAGGCTCTGTTTTAGGGATAAAAGTGAAAGTTGGAAAGAGAGATAAATTTTAAATGCGCGAAGAATTAACGAAGCCGCAGGGATAATTTTTCTTTCACGTTTTTCCCCTCAGGTTTGCCACAATTCTCGCAAAAGAAAAACCCCAGCCCTCCGCTTACCCATTGAACCTTCCGTATAGAACAAAAGATAGTTTGTACTACTATTATAGTATTTTAACATAAATAATAGTTTTTGTCAAAGGAAAAATTGAATTTTATCACAAGAGAAAGAAAATGTCAATGGCATCTAATTGCGCAGAAAGTTGACAAGATTAAAAAAGAACAAGTATAATATGCTTGTATCAAGGAAAGAGGTGACTTTATGTATGGTAATCAGGAATAAAGAAGTTGTCTCGTTATTTCAGGATAAAGTATCCGAGCTCTTGCTCAAACACCGGAGTATCCTGGACACTCTTTCTAAACACTCAGAATCGGCTGTCCGGGTGAACAGAACCATAAGTAATACAGTTACCGGTTGTGGATGCATTTCCGTGATTGCGCGAAAACAAGAGATTCCACCTGACGTTTCCCTGGAAGATTGCCGCAAATATATGGATTCCCACCTCGTCGGCAATTTGTGTGAAAACTGCCGGGAAGTTATCCAGGAAGAAATCGGTAAAAACCTCTTTTATCTCGCTGCCCTCTGCCACCTTTTAGACATTAACCTTGAAGATATTTATCATAAAGAATATGATAAGCTCAGCGCGCTCGGATATTTTCACCTTCTGTAACTTTTGAAAAAACCATCTTCACCTTTCCGGAGAATCTCTTTTCGCCGGGGCGTATTCCCATTTTACCCGGGTAAGACAAAGTCCAGAGCCTCTGCAAGGGTTGAAACGCCGGTAATATCCAGTTTAGGGGATAGATCACTGATATTTTCCTTAAAAGTTTTGTTTAAATTACCGCTTGGAACAATACAGCGCTGAAAACCCATTTTTACCCCTTCCCTAAGACGCTCCTCCAGCCGGTTTACAGGGCGCACTTCTCCGGTTAACCCGATCTCGCCGACAACCAGCGTGTTGGGAAGAACTCGCTTATCCAAAAAGCTTGAAGAAATACTCAAAGACACCCCTAAATCCACAGCCGGTTCCATTACTTTGACTCCGCCGACGGCATTAACAAAGATATCGCCATTATAAAGCTGTAAACCCAATCTTTTTTCCAAAACGGCAATAATAAGCGCGACCCTGTTGTAATCAAGTCCTGTAGAGACGCGGCGCGGATTCGCGCCGAAGCAAGAAGGGGTAACAAGGGCTTGAATCTCCACCAGCAAAGGCCGCGTCCCTTCCATTGAAGGAACAACGACAGAACCCGGAGCGTCTACGGGCCGCTGCTCCAGAAACAGGGCAGATGGGTTGTCCACTTCCACCAGGCCGCGAGACTCCATGGTAAAAATGCCGATTTCATTTGTGGAGCCAAACCGGTTTTTTACCCCTCGCAGAATACGGAAATTCTGGTAACGCTCCCCTTCCAGATAAAGAACACAATCAACCATATGTTCGAGGAGCCGCGGCCCGGCGATCGTCCCCTCCTTGGTTACATGCCCCACGATAAAAAAAGTAAATTGACGGCTTTTTGCCAGCTGTATCAGCGAGGCTGTCACTTCCCGAACCTGGACTATGCTTCCGGGAACGGTTCCTATTTCGCTTTTGAACATTGTTTGGATGGAGTCCAGGATGACGAGATGGGGGGCACTTTGCAACAGCTGTCTTTCAATAGTTTCGTATTCTGTTTCTGCGAGAACGAGGAGAGAATCACCGTTCAAATTCAGCCTGGCAGCGCGCATTTTGACCTGTTGCAAAGACTCTTCACCGGTCACATAGATTACCTTGTAGTTCCGGGAGGACAGCTGCAAGGCAGCTTGCAAAAGAAGCGTTGATTTACCAATACCGGGATCGCCGCCTATCAGAATAGTTGATCCCGGAACCGCCCCGCCCCCCAAGACCCGGTCAAATTCACCGATACCGGTTAGATAACGCTCCTCCTTTAAAGGAGCGATATCATTCAACAACTGCATTTCACCTCCGCCCTGCAGGGCAGAGCCGGTCTTTAAAGGGCCCTTTGAAACCCGTTCTTCCTGAAAAGTCTGCCAGCCGTGACAGGATGGGCAATGTCCCATCCATTTGTAAGCTTCATAACCGCATTCCCGGCAAATAAAAAGAATCTTTTCCCTGGCCATTTATCTAATTCTCCCGGCTATTTGGTAAGGACTCGCCGTTTGCGCCGGCATAGAAGCGCAATTTTTCCAAATTAACAATATCCCAGTCAGTTCCGTTTTCAGGGGTCTCAAGGATGGCCGGGAGATCTTCCGGCCATGGATAGCGCAAAAATGCTGTAAACCCCTCTTCCCCGATCATCCCCTCCCCGAGATGGGCATGGCGGTCCCGATGAGAGCCGCAAGGGGTACCTGTATCGTTCACATGCAGCGCTTTGATATTTTCCAATCCGATATGGAGGTCAATTTCCTCAATGAGTTCTTTAAACCCTTCTGAAGTAGAAAAATCGTAACCCGCAGCCCAGGCGTGCGCTGTGTCCAGACATACACCCAGCAACAAATCGTTTTTAAGGCTCTTTAATACATAGCCGATGGACGCAAAAGATCCACCCAGCGAATTTCCCCCTCCCGCGGTGTTTTCCAGCAGTATCTGAACTTTTTCAGGCCAGTGCCTGCTTTCCGTCTTCAACGTGGAGGCGAAAAGCTCTAATCCCTCATCAAAACCCATGCCGCGATGGCTCCCCATATGAAGTACAACAAAAGGGGCTTCCATGTAGGCCGCCCTCTCCACAGTCTCCCGCAGCAACTGCCTTGATTTATGATAAAACTCTTCTTTTACGGCAGAAAGGTTCACCAGATAAGGTGCGTGGACAAGTAAGGGAGAAATGCCGTTTTCTTGTAATACCTCCGAGCGCTTCTTTAATTCTTCAGGGTTTAGCAAAGGGGATTTCCACGATGTGGGATTACCGGCAAAAATTTGTACAGAACGGCAGCCAATCCGGGCGGCACGCTCTACATTCTTCGCAAATCCACCTTTTTGAGGCATGTGAATACCAAATTTCATGGCCAATTGTCGCATCCTTTGCTCATTTGCTTGTGCAAGGAAATCATATCTCATTAGAAAACTATTGTCAAACAACAGGGCTGCTGATAAGTTATAATGTTCACATTTAATTGTAAGCAACTGCACGGAGTTTAATGTATAAGTGAAGATGCAGTTACAATTTTAATACAATTCCTGCAAAACGGCATTGATTATGTTATCCAGAGAGGCAAAAACCTCATTGCTGAGCCCGACGCCAAATTTATTTCTCTTTTCAATTTTCACCCCAAAAACAACGACCTCTTCGGGAAGCTTCCCGGTAAAATCCTTATCCTTAGTTTCAAACAGTGAGGAAAGATAAATTGCATGAATAGTACAGGAGAAAAGATTTTTTATATCCCCGTCCCGCCGGGAACACAGCCGGATAAATTCCCCCTGCCCGGCTTCCCCCCGGCAGGCATCTATAATGATCAGTTTGTCTGATCCGGCAATCAATCGATTGGACATTTGTCCGGGGCTTTTCAATTCCTCAATGGTAACCCATTCCGGCAGGATTTCCCGGCGCAGGCGCCGGGAAATATGGATACCAACGCCCTCGTCAAAGGCAAGAATATTACCGCACCCAATGATCTTAATCTTTTTCAATCCCCTTCCCCCTTTGACCTTATCAATTGAAAATTCCAAAAATAATTTTAAAAAAAAAATTAAATCCGGAAAAATTTATTTTTTAATATGCAATATATTCAAAAATATACTACGTTTTTAATTATACTATTATCTTCCTATTTCGGCAACAATTTTTTCTGCAGCCTCGCGGGGGGAAGGATGTTCGATAATTGGCCGGCCTATAACCAGATAACTGGCACCTTCCTGAAGGGCGCGGCGTGGGGTCATAATACGCTGCTGGTCACCTGAAGCTGC
>JAAYFF010000065.1 GCA_012728375.1 Bacillota bacterium
AGCTGCAGCTGGCCCTGGCTGGCCCTATGAAACATGGACACCAGGGGCCCCATGTCAAGGGCGGCTGCTCGAAAACAGAGTAATTTTTAGTAAAGGTAATGTTTTAAGTGTATAATCTCCAATGACAGGGGGTCAAGCCGCGGCGCTGGCGTGGAAATTATCCGGACGCGGCCTGGCCCTTTTTACCATAGCAGGACTTTTACTTATGCTCAGCATGGGACTGTGGGAGCAAACAATGCGCACTCTGGCACTGGTGCTTACCTCGACGTTTATTTCCCTGTTAATAGGGATTCCGTTAGGTGTGCTGGCATCGCGAAGCGAGCTGGCCTGGAATCTACTGCGCCCTGTTTTGGATTTTATGCAGACCATGCCCATTTTTGTCTATCTTTTACCTGCGGTGATGTTTTTTAGTATAGGTATTGTCCCCGCTGTGATCGCCACGATAGTTTTTGCCGCTCCTCCGGCTATCCGCTTAACAAACCTGGGTATTCGCCAAGTTCCCAAAGAGGTGATGGAGGCAGCGTTGGCATTTGGCTCTACGCCGATGCAGATCCTTACGAAAGTACAATTACCGCTGGCATTGCCATCAATTATGGCCGGTGTAAACCAGTGTATTATGCTTTCCCTGTCCATGGTAGTAATTTCCGCTATGATTGGCGCCGGCGGTTTGGGTGGGGTCGTTTACCGTGCCATTACACGGCTGGAGATTGGTTCCGGTTTTGAAGGGGGGGTAGGAGTCGTTATTATTGCTATTATCCTGGACCGCATTACCCAGTCTTTAGGCAGGAAACCAGCGGGAAGAGAGCAAGGTTAAAAAGAGGAGGGTTTTTTATGCTTAAGAAAAGTAAAAAAGCAGCAGTAGTAGTACTGGTTGTGTTGTTTGGTTTGGGGTTAATGCTTGCGGGTTGCACACCTGCAGCAGAGCCTGAGGGTACTCCGGGTGAAGCTTTGGAATCCCCTGGTGAAGCAGGTGAGTCCACTGGAAAAGAAACAATTAAGATAGGTTATGTAATGTGGGCATGCGCCGAGGCCTCCACTCATATAGCTCAGGCGGTGGTTATGGATTACCTGGGATATGATGCCGAGGCAATTGCCCTGGAAGTAGGAGGCATGTATTCGGGAATTGCCGATGGCGACCTGGATTTTCAAACAACCGCATGGCTGCCTGTTACTCATAAGGAGTATATGGACACTTTTGGCGACCAGGTGGTTGACTATGGTATCCTTTATGAGGAAGCCCGTATAGGACTTGTGGTTCCCTCTTATGTAGACATCAATTCTATTGAAGAGTTAAACGAGCATGCGGACAAGTTTGGCGGACGCATTACAGGTATCGACGGCGGCGCTGGTATCATGATGGCCACTGAAAAAGCAATCGATGAATACGGCCTCGAACTGGAGCTGCTGGAGAGCAGCGATATGGCCATGACCGCGGCGTTGGCCGATGCCATTTCAGAAGAAGAGTGGATCGTGGTTACCGGGTGGACACCGCACTGGAAGTTTGCCCGCTATGATCTTAAGTTTCTTGAAGATCCCAAAAAGATATACGGAGATGTGGAAACCATTAATATCATCGCACGTCAGGGTCTTGACGAGGATGCACCGGAAGTAGCCCGCTTTTTAGAGAACTTCTATCTGGAGCCGGAGCAGCTGGGTGCGGTTATCGGAGCAATTGCAGACGGGGAAGAGCCCCTTGAGGCGGCACGGCAGTGGATAGCGGATAATGAGGATATTGTTGAAGGCTGGCTTCAGTAAAATAATAGGAATTAATCGTATAAAAGGACATATACTGACTAGAGAACCTTTTTAACTGATTCTTTCAGAGCTGTTAAGTCTTCAGGGAGGTCTTAAAGTGGATAATCAAATTGAGAGGCTCTTTTCCCAGTTAGCTGCTGCGGAACTGCAAAAAAAGCCTTCTTTTTCCGGTGGTAACGATTTAATAAATGCTGTTATACAACTACTGAACAGATTTGACGGTAAGCTTAGCGCTCCCGAGCTGCTGGGTCTTTTGGGATTTTGCAACCTTCTTGGTATTGTCAGTTATTTGCCCCGTGATGATAGTGGAGCCAAACATGTAAAAGCTGCCGATGCTTTGGTTCAGGAGCCGGCAAATAACAAACAGGATGCTGATAATAAGGAGTTACCAGGGTTGCTAAGCATGCTTACGGGTTTGTTGTCTTCCAAAGACAAACAGGGATTTAGTCCCGGAAACATGTTCTCGCTGTTAAATCTTTTAAGCAGCATGCAAAATGGTACAGACACTCAGGACGTAATCGTCGAGAAATCTGCTTCAGCCCTCCCCGAAGAGCCAGTTCATGCACCACAGCCTGCTCCGGCTGAAAAACCGCTGCCTGACAGCGGCGATCAAATCCGGATTAATTCAAAGGAACAATCGCAAAAGTCACTCCAGTGGAAGTTGCCCAAATAAACATACCAGACAAACATTTGTAATTTATTCTGATTAAAGCGGCCTTCAAAGGCCGCTTTTCTAATATTTATGTACATTCACAGATAATATTAAAAGAACATAAGCTAAAAAAACTTTATTTTCATGAGGGAATTGTTACAAGGAGGGAAGTAAATGGAGCTTTCGCCTATGCCAAAAGATATTACCTATTTTCTTACTGCTAAACCTTATTTAAGCCCAAGGACACAGCAAATACTTGATTTGTTTATTTTCCTTAACTTAAAGAACCGAAATTCTTTTAGCCCTGTATCCTTAATGAGCTTAATAAGCCTGATTAATGACTTTTTTCGGGGAGGAGCCTTTTCTAAAACCGAGCCCCCTGTACCTGACCAGACAGGAGCAGATATACCCAGCGGCGATACCCCTCTTGAGGAATCCGAAAATTGTAATTTCCATGGCACGGACGAGGACTCCCGGGTAATTGTCGAGGGTGAACCTGAGGGTTACAAAGCTTTGGACATAGAACCCTAATTTTAGAAAAAAGAGAGGAGGATGAAAAAAGTGAGCCGTGGATTTTTTGATAATAAGGATGTTTCCCTGCTTCTTTCTATTAAACCTCATATGAGCGCCCAGGGCCAGAAAACAATTGACATGCTTCTGAACATGATGGAACTAGTAACTAATTCAAAATCTGTTATTAATGAGCTGGACGATGAAATCGATATCAAATCAATTAACAAATTGATACGTTTCTTGAGTCAAGAGTAAAAGACAAAAAATAAAGGGCTGCAAATTAACTGCAGCCCTAAAATGTTTGCATTATTTTAAAGCGCTGTTCCTTAACAAATACGGTTGTTATTGCACGGGAAGTTGTTGTTGCACAGGAAGAAGAAGAGAATTAGGAATAAGAAAAGAAAATTGTCATTTCTGCAAACTACATTATTTTCACCCACTGTATTTATCCCCCTATCTCAATTTTTTTTACCTTGGATAGTCCTACAGCGAAAGGCTCCGCTGATGTTTATAATTCACTGTAGTTTTTTTATCATATGTTTTTCTTAGGCAAATGTTACTATACTTTTATAGAAACCGGAAGGACAGATGTTACTTTATACCGGGATTGTCATACACAGATAATGAAGAAAAAACATAAACTAAAGAAATAAGCTCTGTTAGTTATTAAACAGAAATGAAAGGAGAGAAATTGAATGCAGTTTTTATCCCAGGGGGGAAACGATAGAAACTTCAGCTTCATCATCGTACTGAGCCTGATATTCCTGCTAAATAACCGCCAGCGAAGAAACCTCTTTGCTGCCGGACCTCCTGTATCGGATCTGCCCCAAAACGGTGAAGATATAGCTGATGAAAATGCAGAGGTCTTTTATGATGAAGGAGTAAAAGAGGAAGCTTATGAAATTTTAGAGGCTGAGCCGGCTGATAACGCTATTCCTGTTATGGAGGCCGGAATTTACGGATACCCGGCAGAAAGGGACGAAAACTTATTGCAACAAGAGGTTGAAGAAGCATGAATCAACAATTGTCCCCTTCCAGAGATCTTTCCATACTCAGTTCTCTGAAGCCGTATTTAAGTCCTCAAGGGAAGGAACTCGCTGATCTAATATCTGTCATCATCCGGACTTTCCCGGAAAACAAAACATCCATAGATGCGGAAGCCTTTTCCGATCTGATAAAAATTTTCTTTCGTTAATGACTTAGTAAAGTCAAGTAAAATGTTGAGTACTATAAGAAAGGCCGTAGATAAACTACGGCCTTTATGGCGTACTACCGGCAGAAATTGTTGTCGCAAGAAAACAAGAAAAGAATTAAGATTAAGATTAAAAAAAGATTGTTGTTGCAGAAATTATTGTTATGATCACGCCTGTTGTCAAATAATCCTTGAGAATCAGCCATGTGTATGCCCTCCTTTCCTGTTATTGTCTGGGCACAATTTTTGTTAGACTTTTACTTTATGATATGTTCTCCGGGTTGAATTGTGCGGGAAGGCTTTTTTATCTGAGAAGCAAAAATATGCAACATGGGAAAGTCAAGAAGAAGATGATGGATTTTCCGCATAGTTGAGCGCGGGAAAAATTTTGTGTCCGTAAAAAACTGCTAAAAAACGATGGGGGAAATGCATATGAAAGTAAAAGGCTGCCTCCCCCTTTGCCGGAACAACCGCATTGCCAAAACGGGAGGCAGCCTTAAGTCTTCTGTTTTTACATTCTCCCCCCTGGAATTTCAATGTGCAGCAGTTTGCGAACGTTTTCTATTTGATTGATTATCGTTGCAGACGGTGAACCGGCAAAAAGAAGTCCTACGGCTACATTGTCCATAGTCGTCACCAATGATCCCGAATCTCCTCCGGCCGACATTCCGGTCGTAATGATCTGGTCTTTAAAACGGGCTATCTTGCCGGAACCGTAATTTATGTCAATTGTAGCATTGACCGCCGTAATTCTCCCGATTGTATAATTGGTAGTGCGACCGGTTTTCTGTACCTGCTCTCCTACGGTGACGTTTGCCTTGGGCATCCAGCCCTTTACATGTCCGATCCAGTATATTTCGCTATCCAGTTCGTGGAAGTCTCCTTCGGCAATGGCAGCATCCACCAGGTTGTTGTGGCGGTTGCGCGGAACCGGGGGGTCAAATTCAATAGGAATAAAACGGCTTAAGGTAGCGATGCGATCTCCGGGATACGAACCGCCGTCTTCCGCACCCGGCTGAATAATCGGATCTCCGATTTTAGCCAAATTATTTTTTGCCAGAACGTGGTTATTGCTAAGTATATAGAATTTGTACGGGCGGCTGTTTTCGGAGGATCCGGCTTTGGGCAGCATTTCGAAAACACAGGTAGCGATTGTTCCTGCCGTAACATTCCTGTGTCCAATGCTGTAACCGCCTTTAACAGGACGAACCCGTGCAGCAAGGGTCTGGGCGCTTGCTGCCGGTGCTCCGCCTCCGGCAAAGGGGTGCCCAATGGGCATCACATCGGTTTGAAACCCCGACATTTTTGCAGGTATCAGGTCGGAAGAGCTTAACTGCTCTTTGGCCTTTTTTTGGGTTACAAGGACAATCAGCGCCGGTTCGCCGGTGGGCTTGTTATCTTTCCACTTAACCCCTATTCCCATGCCCACAACATTAGCAAGCTGACGGGAGGGATTAAGGAAATCCTCAAAGCAGTTTTTAAATGCTTTTTGCGCACTTTCCAGATACTCCGGCCTTAATACACTTTTAGCTTCATCTTCCCTCACGGAATCGCTCTCCTCCATGTCTCTTCACTTCCGGTGCAGTGGTTTCACTCTGCCGATTTCTTCAATTTCTATCTCATATCCATCCAGCGATTTAGGAATGGATTGGTAGGTTGAGGCATTTATAATCCGGCTCCTTACATAGACTTTAATGACCTTTTTTTCTGCTTTCTTTCCAATTCCCACGGCGATAACGCCGGGCAGCTGCAAAAGTTGTTCTTCTGCTTTCCTTTTTACAGATTCAATGCTCATCCTTCTTAATTCCCTTTTGGAAGTTTGCACCGGAAACGATGCGGCATTTTTCTTAGCTAGTATTATATGGATCGAAGGAGCAGATTGTTCTCTTGATGAAACGCAAGTGTATTCTTAGTAGAGGTTCAATTGGCCCTGTGCGAAAAATTGTCAGCCAAATGGTTGCTGGTTTTAAGCGAACACTTTGCAAATAAAGTTTATGCAGCAGAATTATCTTTTAGATAACGTAAAAAACTCTGTAACTTTTTCCCGGGGAGGAGGGGATGTTAACAGACTGCCTACAATATAGCAAATACCGCAACCTATCAAAACAATGTACATTAGAGTCCCCATTCCCAGGGTGTTTTTCGATACAAGAACAGAACCTATCAGGACCGCTATAATCCCGTAAATCATGCAGATTATTGCTCCTGTTGCTGTAGCCCTTTTCCAGTAAAGGGAACCCGCGATTACCCAGATGAAGATCCCCCCCATACCTATGGCTGCCTGTGCCATCCATGCAGCCAAAAGAGGAGGCGGGGCCACCAGTGTCCAGTAAAACGGGATAAAAATGACGACGACGATTAAAATTCTGGTCAATAAAAGCAGCGCGCGGGGAGATGCATTGGGTTTAATAATTTGGATTACATCCCGGGTAACGCTTCCCGCAATTCCCAAAATCATGGCGGCCAGGGAGGAAAGAGCCGCGCTGAACAGCCCCGTGATATAAAGGCTGGTTAAGGGCAGTCCCCCCGACATGGCCAGAAAGGGAGCAGCCAGATCAGCTTTCCAGGGGGCGATATGCAGAAGCCTATCTCCCCACACGGCCCGGGCGGAAAGACCGCTGACAGCATTAAGAAAAATCGGTATACCTGCAATTAAAAAAACCGTCAGCATTAATTTAACGTAATCTTTCTTGTTTAATTCGCGCATCCCCAGGAAGCGTGCTGTAACATGAGGAAACCCTGTTGCCATGGTAAAGAAAAGGAAGAAGGTGGATGTTATTCCTACCATGCTGGAAAATAACTGTGTGTTTCCTACCTGTGGCAGGTCCGGTCTGATCAAGGCCATCAAATTGGTATCCTGGGCCGTAAGCAGCTTGCTTAAACCGTCCATGCCTCCCACAAGGTACAGCGCCCAGATCCCCAAAGCCAAACAGGCGGCCCCGATCAGGAACCCCTGTATTCCCATGGCCCACTGGGTTCCCGTGTAACCCCCGATGACCATATAGACAATGACGACAATAATGCTCAGCAGCAAACAGATAAAAGGAGAAAATCCTGTAATGGCATACCAGCATGCTGCCGCCGCTTTGAGCTGGCCGATGGAGTAGATAAACATGAGGACGATCATTACAATTCCTGCTGTTATCTGAACAGTCTTGCTGTTAAAGCGGATACCAAGAACATCGGCAACTGTCTGGGCGTTAAAGCGCTTGCTGAAATAACTGAATTTACGTGCAACAAACAGGACACAAGGTACAATGCCAAAAATAGTCCAGATTCCGGCAAACCACATTCCGGACCATCCTACGGTGTAAGTTACGCCCATCATGCCCAGTGCTGCCCAGCCGCTTAAATAACCCGCCGCGACGGCAGCTCCGGTAATAATAGGGCCAATGTTTCTCTCTCCTACCAGATAGTTTTCAAAAGTTGTTGTCTTGCTTTTAACAAGAAAGCCGACATAGCCGCATACTATCAGCAGAAGAGCTATCCCCGCTGCAGACCACAGCGCTGAAGCAGTATTAGGTTCCGGTAAAGGTATCATTTTAATCATTCCACCTCCTGAGCTGATATGCTGTTCCGATAACCGTAAACAAAATGCTGGCGATGATAACACCCCACCAGGCTAACCAGGGATCAATAGAGTTCATTTTTAGACCATCCTTTCGCAGTTTAATTTATTAAAAAGGGTATAAACGAGACTTTCTTACTATTTTTCTATCCCCTCCTTATAAGCTAATAAAAAAGGTGTTTACTGCATTCATAGGGACGAAAGCAGTAAACACCCCGGCTTGGGAAAGCCTAATAAAAAAATCCGCCCCTCAAGGGGCGGATTTTCTTCCGCGGTACCACCCTAGTTGACCGGCACCGTTAAGTGCCAGGTCCTCTTTGGAACAAGGAACAAAAAATCTATTCCTCCTCAAGGATAACGGGAGAGAACCCGCCGCAGCCTACTTACCCCTTTCAAGGGGGGTTCAGCCCGAAGCTCCGGAGCGAACTTCATCCGGTTCCTTTCCGGGGGAGCTTGCAGCCTCCGGCTCCCGCCTCTCTGTGGGAAGAAATACCGGCTTACTTTTCTCTTTCACAGCTTTTTCAGCAGTATTTATTTGTTGCCGTTTATTTTATAATATAATTATATGTTATGCAAGAGAAAATTTTTACTCTATATAATTTTTTTAAAGATTTTTTATTAAACGGGATACCAGAAGTCTTACCGCTTATGAGCGCAGGAGATGAGATAAATGTATCAAAATGGAAACAGTGGAAAAAACAAGCCCATTGATCCTCAGGGTTTATCTGAACTTTCACCGGAAGATTTTTCCGGGGATCTTTGGGGTGGGGATCCGGATGATAACCCGGAGCCGTCCAGGGCAAAAACTACTTTGACAATGAAAATAATAGCGTTGTTGACTGCCCTTATATTTTTCTTTATTGTTTTGGGAAATTTGTTCCCCGTTTTTACCAGACCCGGGTTTTTGCAGGAATCAAGAACCCTAAAAAATGATCCCGTTTTGTCCAGTTTGCAGCAGGCTGTAGTTCAAGTGCTGAATATCAGCCGGGAACAAGCCAATTTTCCTGTAGCTGAGCGGAAGGGTACGGGTTTTAATATTCATCCATCCGGCCTGATTGTGACTAATAAACACCTTGTTGAAGATGCGGACGCCATGTCTGTTGCATTTGAAGATCATGGGACCTACAATGCAGAGCGCTGGATCCTGAGCCCTCATATGGACCTGGCCCTGCTCTATCTGGACTTATCGGAAGATACAGAGATGCCCGGCCCTGACCTTCCTGTTGTTGAGCTGCAATTTGAACATTTTCCTAAAACAGGAGAAGAAGTTCTCATTATGGGAAATCCTCTCGGTTTCAGGGGAGTAATCTCCAGAGGGATTGTGACCGGAAATTATAGAGACTTTGGCCGTTCCTATGCAGTTATGGAGATTGAGGCACCAGTTCACCCCGGCAGTAGCGGCAGTCCGGTTTTTAATGGTGAGAATAAAGTTGTTGCTGTGGTTTATGCAACCTTGCAACAAGATGGAACAGGAAACAAAAAAGGATTGGCCATCCCTGTATCTTATTTACTGGAAATAATGGAGGAAGATGATACTGCGGGAGCGGTTCATACGGTGCCCGGGAAAACAAATAATTAAGCGGCAATAAGCTTCCGGTTTTTGAAGATGAGGGACTCATATAAATCCTGCTGTCACTGGCTTTGCTGGGAGATAAAGAAAACAGATTTATGTTTTTTTACATACCAGACAACAAGCAGAAAGGAAAGCAAGTCAGCCATGGGGAAAGCCAGCCAGATGCCTGTTAAATTAAATAAAAACGGCAGGGTAAGCAGCAGTGGAATGAGGAAAATGATCTGCCGGGACATGGATAAAATAAATGCCTCCCTGGCTTTTCCCAGCGCCTGGAAAACCCCGCTGACAATCTGTTGAACGCCGATTGTCAGGGAGAGGGCGAACATAATTCGCATGGCAATCCCGCCCATTTCTATGGCGGCAACTTCATCGGTAAATATTAAGATAATTGATTTTGGGAAGGCCATGATAATGATAAAAGCAAACAAAGAAAGAGATATGGCTGTTTTAAGTGCCAGCAAAATTGATTCGCTGACCCGTTCATGCTGATTGGCGCCATAATTGTAGCCCACAAGGGGTAATAAACCTTGAACAATGCCCATAAGAGGCATGACGGAAAACATAATTACTTTATGGATAATGCCAAATACGGAAATGGCCAGGTCTCCGCCATAAAAAATCAGCAAACGATTGGCAACAATAATCATGATACTTGCCGCTGATTGATGAACAAAAAACGAAGCACCAATGGCCGCTATTTCTTTAATGATGGGCAATTTAAGGCGCAAACTGGCCGGTTTAAAGGCGAGGCTGCTTTTTCCTGAGGCAAAATATATTACCAGGTAAATAACCGTAAACCCCTGAGCTATTACTGTGGCAAGAGCCGCTCCTTTAACACCCATATTAAGATACAAAATAAAAATAGGAGTGAGGATAATATTGAGGATGGCGGAAATGAGCATTGACACCATGGCTGCTTTGGCGCTGCCTTCCGAGCGGATGATATTATTCATGGCCATACTATAAACAAAAAAGGGGGTGCCGTATAAAATAATACCCAGGTAATCGCTGGCAAAGGGCAAAAGGGTGTCAGTTGAGCCAAACAGGTAAAGAATAGGTGTGAGCAGTTTAAACCCTAAAAGAACTCCAATAATACTGATTACGACAACAATACTGAGGACATTGCCGAGGACAAGATTCGCTTCATCCAGTTCCTTCGAGCCAAGCCTTCTTGATATAATGGAACCTCCGCCGATGCCGACAGATCCCGCCAGCGCCGTGATAATCATCTGGACGGGCAAGGCAATGGATAACGCTCCAACTCCTATTGTGCCAATATATCTGGAAATAAAAAATGTATCAATAATATTGTGGAAGGACATAACAAACATGCCGACCATGGCCGGAAAGGCCAAATTGAACAAAAGGCGGGGGACTGGTTCATTTCCAAGCCGTTCACTTTGTGGTTTCATTTCGCTCTCCTTTATTTTTATCCAGATAGCCGGCGGCATTGTCTGCCATCTTTGTTAAAAGAGTAAGGACTGTTTCCACTTCTTTTTCGGTCATACCCGCGCTTAAAATTTTATTCCAATTGTCAGGGATAAAGTTCATTTGAGGTTCCAGTTCTTTTGCTTTTCTTGTTAAAAAAATCCGTTTTGCTCTCAGGTCTTTTTCATTTAATTTTTTACTGATGTACCCTGCCTTTTCTAGTTTAGCGATAAAGCGGGCTGTTGTACTTTTGTCCACATTCAGCAGACCGGATAATTCCTCCTGAGTAAGCCCGTCTCTTTGATACAAGATAAACAGTAACCAAAATTGCCCTCCCCCTATATTGAACGGTTCGAGCTGTTCGGTCAGATAAGCCCTGCCATAGCGGAAAAGTGCGGAAATTAATTTTCCGGGTGTGCCTTCCTGCATTTTCCTCTCTCCGGTGCAATAAAAGATAGTGAACACTATTTTAACACATAAAAAAATTAGTTGTCAATGCAACTAATTTTCCGCGGTTTGTTAAATTATAAAACGTTATAGCGCAATACATGGGTTAAGTATATAATAAACGTTGAAAAAGGTATCAACTTGAATTAAGGGGTTGTTTTTTGTGTTTGGTTGGTGGGGGAAGGGACTGGAAGTGGATCTGGGACATGGAACGGTAACGGTAAGACGGTTGACCCGTGAAATGCTGGAAATGTACCTGGGCGGGAGGGGGCTTGGAGTAAAGCTCCTCTGGGAATACCTCCCGGCCGAAATTCATCCCCTTTCGCCGCAAAACGTAATTATCTTTGCTGCCGGCCCCCTTACCGGGACGGAAGCCCCGGCCGCAGGAAGGCATGCTGTTATTGCCAAATCTCCTCTTACCGGTACTGTCTTTGACAGCAATGCAGGCGGTTACTGGGGAACCGCGCTTAAAAAGGCGGGGTACGATTATGTCTGCTTTAAGGGGCGCGCGTCAGAACCCGTTTTTTTGCTAATTAATGATGAGGAAGTCTCCATTGAAAAGGCAGATTTTTTGTGGGGCAAAAACACCGCTCAAACCGCGGAATTGCTTCAGGAAAGGTTTGCTGCCGCATCTGAAGGGAAAAAGGAAATGGGGATAGCCTGTATTGGGCGTGCAGGAGAGAAAGGTGTTGCCTTTGCCTCCATTATGTACGAAAATGGAAACGCCTGTGGACGGGGCGGCCTGGGTGCAGTGATGGGCAGCAAGAACCTCAAGGCCGTTATCATCGCCGGAGGAAAAAGAGTTTCCATAGCAGATGAGGAAGCCTTCCGGCGTTGCCAGCGCGATATTGTGCGTTTGCTTGAGGCCTCCCCCGTTTCTTCGAAGGGGCTTTCCGCGTTTGGAACCCCGGTTCTGGTTAATCTGATCAACTATATGAAACTTTTGCCTGCGAATAATTTTCAAAATGTTTCTTTCTCGGAGGCGTATAAAATATCCGGAGAGAAAATCAGGGATCGTTTTGAAAGAACGAAAAAGGCCTGTTACGGTTGTCCCATTGCCTGCAAATTCAGCACAGGCCGGACGGGGATCCCGGAATACGGAACCTTGGCTTTGTTCGGCCCGAATTGTAATAATTCCTCCCTGGAAAGCATCATACAATTGAACGCCCTCTGCAATGATTACGGGCTCGATACGATCACCGCGGGCGCTACCCTGGCATGTTACGCGGAGATAATGGGAAGAAGCCTGGAAAGAGAGGAAATGCTGGAGCTTATTGAGCAGATTGGGGAAAATGAAGGGGAGAGAGCGCAGCTTGCCGCAGGTTCCGCTTCCTTTGCTGCAAGGAAAGGAAAACCGGAGGCTGCGATGCATGTAAAAAAATTGGAGCTGCCCGGTTACGACCCGCGGGGAGCTTTAGGTTTGGCCCTTGGCTATGCTACCTCCAACAGGGGGGGGTGCCACCTGCGGGCATATATGGTCGGGCCGGAAATTTTCGGCAAGCCCGTGTTGTTGAACCGCCTCACCTTTGGAGGCAAAGCAGGCCTTCTGCCTGTCTTTGAGAATTTTTTTGCGGCCATGGACAGCCTTGTAGTTTGCAAGTTTGTTTCCTTCAGCACCGGAGAAGAAGAGCTGGCGGCAATGCTTGAAGCGGTGACAGGAGTTCAATTTTCTGCGCAGGATCTTTTAAGGGCCGGAGAACGCATCTGGAACCTGGAACGCCTTTTTAATCTGCGGGAAGGGTTTACAGCTGCTGATGATACCTTGCCGGAAAGGTTTTTTAAGGATAGTGTCGACGGTTATGCCAAGGGGCTGGATCGCCGCGAGTTCCTGCAGGCTCTTAGGGAGTATTATCGCTACAGGGGATGGACGGAAGAAGGCGTTCCCAGCGAAGAAAAACTTGCCCGGTTGGGAATAGAGGCTATATAAAGACTGGGGGGTAAAACATGTGGCGTGAAATAAGCAGATACGGTCGGAAGTTGGTGCAGTATGGCCTGACCCATTCCCATTTCGGGAACATCAGCGTGCGGACAGGAGACGGGCTGATTATTACGCGTAGCGGAAGCATGCTGGACGAGATCGACGAGAACATGGTGGTGCACTGCCTCCTTGAAGGGGAAGATTGCTTCGATACAATCGCCTCGTCGGAAACTATTGTGCACCGGCGTATCTACCGGCAGACTTCCGCTCTGGCGATTATACATGTCCATTCCCCCTATGCCGTGGCCCTCTCCCTGCTCAGCAAAGAGGATTACCTTGTACCCCGGGACTTGGAAAGCAAGTATTATTTACACCGCATCCCCCTGGTTACAGGCGGTATCGGTTCTGAAGAGCTGGCTGTAAACCTGGCCGCAGCCCTCTCCCAGCATAAGGCGGCCATTGTCAGGGGGCATGGAACGTTTGCAGTAGGCAAAATATTGGATGAAGCCTACGTTAATACCTGTTCGGTGGAACATGCCTGCAAGGTGCATTACCTATGCACTGTTCCGGTTAGTACTGTATATACTTTTTTTTAACGGGGAATATTAATGCTGGCTTTAACTTAACAAGGGGGGGGTCAGCAATTGAAGGCTTATGTCAGTGAGGAGTGCATTTTATGCGGTCTTTGCGCGGATATGTGTCCGGGAATATTTGAACTGGGGGATGAAAAATCCGAGGTCGTTGTGGATGAGATTCCCCCGGAGCAACAGGACTGCTGCCGCGAGGCCGCGGAAAGCTGCCCGACAGATGCCATAGAGATTGACGATTAGCCCATCGTTTTGTGTTTATTTAAGGTATATTAAAATGCAGCTTTTAAACAGGGGATTAACCCTGTTTTTTTTACGTTTTAAAAAAAAATTTCGACAAATAATAAAGCTGTATTAACTTAAACTTGAGTAGGAGGTATAGCATGCAAAAATATGAAGTTGCAACGTTTGCAGGAGGCTGCTTTTGGTGCATGGTCGCCCCTTTTGACAGGATACCCGGTGTTGTCAAAGTTGTTTCGGGCTATACCGGCGGCCACAAGGAAAACCCCACATATGAGGAGGTCTGTTCGAAAAGGACCGGGCACCGTGAAGCAGTTCAAATCACCTTTGATCCACAAAAAATAACCTATGAAGAACTGCTGGAAATATACTGGCGGCAAATAGATCCCACTGATCCTGAAGGTCAATTTTTTGACCGGGGCGAGCCTTATCAAACCGCTATTTTTTACCA
>JAAYFF010000066.1 GCA_012728375.1 Bacillota bacterium
AAAATTAATCTGCACCCCGTATTCCATGCACATCTTGATAGCATCGCTGGAGAGTGAAGCCCCGCCGGTTGTCACGGTAATCTGGGAAAGATCAAAAAACGGCACTTCCCGGACAACCTTGCCGTTTTCCTTGATAACCAGTCGTTCACTTTTTTTACCGATAAAGGAACCGTAGTTGTTGATGATAAGGTTCATAAAAAGCACTCCGAAAAGCTTGTTACATAGATGTTATTATTTCCCATTAATAATTGGGTAATTCCCATCAAAACAACTAACAAACATAGCCTTTTTCAGTACTGTGCCTTGATTTATAACGCGCGTACATTCCTGGTCCAAAAATCTACCCCCTCCTTTTGGATATTTTTCAAAAAAGGAGAGAGCCGCCAAACAGGATGCTCAAAAATTTCAACAGGTATTATTTTGGGAGAAATATATAAATCAAAATCCAGGTTGATATCAAAGGCAATATCTAGGACAGCATCTTCTAGATTCAGGTTTTCTCTATCGACAATAACAGCTACATCAACATCCGAAAGGGGAGAATCGGCACCTCGAGCCTTTGAACCGAAAAGTTTAATGGAAACTAAATGATCGCCAAGCTTCTGCCGGACTCTTTCAATAAAAATATGCAGAGCTTCTTTTTCTTTTTCTTTTTCTTTTAACACTGATTTCAAAAACAATCGCCTCTTTAGAACAAAATAACCAACAAACAAAATCGCGTTATTAATATTTGAGGCTTTGCTGCCTCAGTCCTTTGCTATTGCTTTAAAAGACTTATATATCCGTGCGCTTAAAAAGGGTGTAGTGCTTACCGCTGGAAATATAGCGGTAAGGAAGCAACGTCCGGACCAGAACACGGTATTTTCCCAGCGCCGATGGCTTTCCCCCATAAGAGTTGATTCGGGCAAAACCATCCTTCTCTTTTAGTAGAGCAGAGCCAAATTCGTCCAGATAAAGAGTTGTGGCAAACCCTCCGTTAACAAGATCCGCTTTTTCCTCGGGGCAGGTAAAACCTTTTTCCAGTTCATTTTCAATAATTTCCGATTTTAAAAACTGCATAAAAGAACCGCGTTTACCAAAGTAATTGACCCTCATGGCAAGCTCGGAGAGTTCTTCAATCTGGCTTTCGGAAAGCATTGTTACATTAAAAGCTACGTCCAAATCTCCTTTAAAAAAACAAAACTCCCTGTAAGCAATAGTCGGCGAATAGATACCCTGTGGAGCCCCGCGTTCCTCCTGTTTAACTTTAATAAAAGTATTCTGAACTGCACAATATGCAGGGGGACGAAATCTGATTTCCATCCCTTTTATTAAATTAAAAACAGCCTGGGCTTTATTTAATGCCTCATCTTTATGGTATCTCCTAAAACATGCATCAATAATGGCGAGCTTTACAGCATAAGGAGTGGGTATAAGCAGTGTTTTCCCGCCTTTGCTTGTAGCATAGGTCATCCGAAGAGAAAAAAGGCTGGTTGGGGAGTAGCTGACAATAAGCCATTTTTTCTTAATTTCAGTGTTTTTCGAGGATATCGCCATTTCCGGCAAACTTGTGTTTGGCATGCTTATTCACTCCATGGCTGAACCGTATTTATTATTGTTCCCATTACCTCACTAAAGTTCCCTACTCCGGAAAATTGCCATGTCTTCACATCATCAGATCCAGAAACCTTATTTAAATTTTGGGCAACTGCCTCAATTTCGTTGAGGTAGTTTTTGTTTAACGGGCTTAGCGTCGGGGCAGGCAACGAACTGCTCGAAGCGGTCACCACGCCGCTGAAGTCCAGGATATGGGGATGCTGAGTATTTCTGTGAGCGCCTGTAGGCTTTACAAAAGTATATAATACGCTTTTTAACATGGCCTGGATGCGCTTTCTTCGCATCTCATCATCAAGTTCGTAATCAAGGGTAATATCATTGCGCCCGATCCTGTAAAGATCAATATTGAGAACCACCGCATACTGACCGCTGGAAGCGGGCCTGTGGAAAATGTTCTGTCCCAGATTTTGTTCTGACCCTGAGCCTGCGCCTCTCCCCTCCGGGACAAATTTGGCATGCATATATGCTTCTGTCCTTGTAGTCTCCGGCCGCCCCACTACCCAACTGAACTCAATACAAGACTTTCTGGCAAGTGATTTGGACCCGGCCCATCCCGTCAATAAGATTCCTTCGCAATCATCAAGGGTGCATGCTTGAATTACTCTACGCAGGTTGTAGGAGTCAATCTTGCCTTCACTTTTGGCTTTCTGGTATTCCTCGCTCTTTTCCACTTCCGCAGCCAGTTCATGATCACAAGCTATCCTATTGGCATCAAAGCGGCGGCATCCACCGCACAGGGGAAGGGATGCGGATATCGCTTCTCGAAAAAGGTGCTCCGCCTGGATATGTTTGAACATGTCTCCTGATACAGCATTTACAGTATAAAGGTTCCCGTCTTCCCCGACGATTTCAACCATCCTCGTCATCATGGTATTTCCCTCGGAACCCTCATTGTTTAAAGCATGAAGGTTCATGGTTACAAGTCCGGATATGGCAAGAGAATGCAGCTTCATAATTAACTGACCTCCTCAGTTTCGTATTCGATTTCCTGCTCTAAAGCATCCTGTTTCGGCGTCCGGGCATACCCATAGGCCAGGAGCAGCATACCAATTAACTCTGCCCCCTTATCGTTAATAAACGAAATAATTTCGTCCAGCTCAGAAACCCTTACTTTATGATGCCTTTTGACATTAGAGCCAGAATCTGCCGCAACTTTATCAAGATTTTCGCTTTCCCAGTTGTACTGCTGCACAAACTCACAAAGTGCTGAAATAAATTCTGCATTGCCCCCTTTTATCTTTTGCTTCCATTTTTGTGCCAATCCATAATGGACCTCATGGGAACGCTGCCCTTGCCCCTGAAAATATAAGGCATATATTGTCGCGTTTCTGATTGCCCTTGCCACACTTTGGAAACCCTCGCTATTAATGATCTCCTTCATGTTATACCCCCTTTCAAAAAGTACGCTGAGATTTTCCGTTGATAAAGCTTTTACCCACTCTTTCTTACCCAACCTCTCCATCTGATGCAAGGCGAAACGATAACAAAACTCCAACAGATCTTTCAGCTCTCCTGTCATTAACCACTTGCGAAACCGTTGCAGGACCGGTATATCATTTGAGCGGTCCTCGCTTAGAGAACGGAGACAACCTGTTACCCCATCAACTTCCTTAATCCCGATAAAATCTTGGATAATTCCTAAATAAGCATTTGCATCTCTGCGATCATTAATGGCAAACCATGAAGGTAGAGAAGTAAAAGAATAATTCATCAGAGCATGGGCAGGACCCATTTTTTGGAAATATGCCTGATGAAGACCTCGCAAAATTTCGGACGGTCGTCTTTGTCTAAGATTAATACTTTTACCCATGACATCAGAATGCATAATGAGCAATTCCGTTAGGCGTAAAAGGGCTTCAATATCAAGTTTAATACCAATCCCCCAGAGGTTTTGTTTGCGCATCATATCAGTCAGCGAAACCAAACTAGCCAGACTGATATCAGCGGGCTCGGCAACAAGGACCTTATAACTCCCTCCACCGCCGAAAGGCAGCATAACCTGAAAGGCACCGCGAAATTTCATCCATTCGGCAAAAGGATCAATGACCTCACCGGAAATACTGGCTGGCGATGTAGAATCCGGTTTGGGACGATGCACGCCTTTTCCTGAAATAGGATTAAAAACCTGACTATTGCTTATCTTAGGCATTCCTTTAATGGTAGGAGGAGCGCTGCCCGTCAGTTTTCCCGCCACCCATTTCTTGGTCTCCTCCGGATTATTTTTCAACCACAGGTAAAGCTGTTTATCGGAAGCCCAGCCTTTGCGCATGGAAGCTAAAAAATTGGCCATCCTGTATTCGGGAGATGGAGAAGGAGGCTCTTGCAAACCCTGTTCCTGAAAAACTTGTGCGATTTCCTTACGCTTTTTTCCTGTGGCCCGGCGAAAATTCTGTAGCTGAACCGCTTTCTCTCTTTCTTTTTCATAATCAAGAACCCATCCAATGGGCACTTCCTCGTCAGTTTCAAGGTAGATAAAAGGATAGCCGGGCTCCGGAGGAAGCCAATTTTCCGGTTCCAGCAATTCGTCAAACTCTAAAGACAATAGCTCCCCCTGATCCTTTAACCGTACCCGCGAACCGGTCAATTCTGCAATAAGATCGGCAAGGCCGACCGCCTCCAGTGTGTCTGCATAAGTCATTGTTTTCTTAAAAACATGGCAACTCATTGATTAACTCCTTCCATAGTGCCTGCCTGGTCAGAAAGGCGCAATTGCCGAACGATAAAAAAATAAAGAGGCAGCCAATCAGGATCTTGCATGGCTGTGATCATGTGTTGGGAGGCAAAACCGCCCACTATGTTGCAGTCACTTTTGCCAGGCTTATCCAAAATGTTTCTAATCGGCTTAAAGCCTGCATTTTGCAAAGCTCTATTTAATACCTCCACAGCAGAAGGGATAAGGGTAAAATACTTGAGGGCCGAAGCCCGGCCGGTGTGATGACGAGCAATTGCTGTAAAGATACAGGCAGCGATTTCTGGTTGCTCTTCAAATAAGTCATATAAATACTGATGAACGGCAAAGGACCCTTCCACGGCATGCACTGGTCTCCTAGAAAATTGTTTTTGTATCTCCCAGTCTTTTTCCGGATCATAATCAGTGTGTGCCAAAGGTTCACTAGGAATACAACCGGGAGTTTTATATTCCTGCCATGTTTTCGCCCCTCGCTCCCAGTCCTGTGTAAGTTTTCCCGTATCGTGTAAGAGTAACGCAAGTTTTACGGCTTTAATAACCTCTTGCTCAGAAATATTTAAGTATGCGGCAAGATACTTAATAGAACAGAGGCATTTTTCTTTGATTTTCTCAAACTGCCCCATTACCAGGGAAAGGTGCTTTGACATGGTTTCGCATCTATAATGATAGCTGGCTTTCGGATCACGTTTTCTGTATTTTATTTCTCTTATTTCTCCCGTTCCTGAATCACCTAATACCAGACCTAAATCGGCAGAATAGTAAGCAAAATGTGGATTTAAAACTAAAAACCATGGATAGGTATTTTCATTATAGTCATGCCATTCCCATCTCTGATCATGGTTGCTTTCGTCGCCATTGAAAACCGGAAATTTGGCAATCCATGATTGAGAATGATTGCTATTTTTTGCTTTATTAAGAAAAGAACGCAGGGAATGCAACGGGACGGAAAGTGTCTCGGGCCACTGGCCCGGCAAATCAAAGCGAATTTTTTCCGGTTGAGCTGCCACCAGGACATTTATACTGCTTATATCTCTGATAAGTTCAACAGGGGCATTGCTAAGAAGACCGTCCATTGCCTTACAGATTCTTTGTCGTTGATGGTAGAGATTGTTGTACTGCTGCAGTTTTTGCACTTCGGAATTCCCATGAACCTTATTAACCGCCTCTTTTTCCTCAAAAAACGTCAGTACCATACCAGAAATTTTCTTTAAAACTTTACTCGTTTCTTCCATAATGGCAGCGCTGTATGGAGCCACGTTTTCCACGTTGTAAATATAAATTATACCCTCACCACCGTACCTTACACACCGCCCCGCACGCTGAACCAGACTATTCATCGGTGCCAGTTCGCTATGCAACACATCTACGGAAAAATCCATGCCTGCTTCAACAACCTGGGTGCTAATAAAAATAATATTCCCCGCTTTTTTTTGTTGCTCTTTCCCCAAAAAGCTTATAACCTGTTGTTCTTTTATTGCTCTATCTTCCGGAAAGTAGCGTGAGTGAAGCAAACAGACAGTAACATCCTGCAGATTAGTATTATTAAAACGCTTTAAACGTTCAATAGCCTTATAAAGCTGTTGGGCTCTCTTGACGGTATTAACCAAAACCAAGGTTCGTTGTCCATGCCGATGCTTTTGTAATATCCTTTCGGCTGTCAGGGGTTGGTCTATATAAACCCATTTCCGAACAGTCGGAGATTCTTTCTTTTTTTCGATTAGCTTGATTTCCAATTTTTCCAGGTCAACAATTTCAAAAGTACCGAGATGCTTAGAAAGCCACTTTATTGAGTTGTCGGAAAGTGTGGCAGTCATAATTAAAAACCGGCAAAAAGGTGAAAGGCGATCCATCATTTCGATAGCAGTACCCATTGAAAGGTCCGGATCAAGCAAATGAAATTCATCAAAAACAATCAGGCTTCCCAGCAGAGCTCCTGCATTTATATTAGCCAGACGGTCAGGAAGAGAGAGGGGTTGAAGGATATACGAAGAAAGCAGCTGATCAATTGTCGTAAAAATAATATCTCCCTGAAAAAAAGGATCATCCTGCTGTTCACCTGTCTGGATGGAAATTGTTATTGTTGAGCCGGTTAAATCGTTTTCCCCAAAAGCAGCGGGTTTAGTCAAAACCTTCCAGCCTGCAGAAAGGCACGAGGTAGCGGTTGACCTGTGGAGCTGAGAAGCCAGTGCTCGTAAAGGCAAAGCATATAAAACCTTATCAACAAAAAGTTTTTTCTTATAAAGAGCATAAAAGAAGGGTAATAATGCTGCCCAAGTTTTTCCTGCTCCAGTGGGTGCCCGTAAAATAATGTTTTTACCTGACAGAAGAGAACGAGTTACTTTTTCCTGATAAGGATAAAGCTCCGAATTCTCGTGATTTATTAATCTACGGAACAATATATTAAACTCTTCGCTCGAATAACTATTTTGGCATTCCATTGGTGACACCCCATAAATCTCGGAATCGTTGGGTATTTATATATCTCCCAAAACTTTTCTTCAACTCTTCCTTATTAACCCCGGGAGCTGCCTCTGCTTTCGATATCAACTGTCCTTTACTGTCGATCCGCAGCATTGTTTTTATTTTAAATTCAAGACTAAACTGTTTGTGCATTTCCTCTTCTCCTTAAACCATAATTTGTTTTATAGTAAAACCTGGTATGTCTATTTTATTATATCTATTTTAATTTTTCAACCTTTTTCTAGCAAAAAAACAAAAACCATCTCGCAGGGAAAAAATAATTTGCCCATTACTAGAAAACAAATTATTTTCAGTCCCTTATTCTGAGATGGTTTCGTAATAATATTATTTTCATTATGTCTCACTGTCAACCGTCTGTTATTTTTAGTTGTATCTTTTTTCTTACCCATCTCAGAATATTTTTTCTAAATTACTTTTATATCTTTCTACGCTCTTAACCAGCTCTTCCTTTATCCCTGCGCGCAATTCTTCCGGCTCCACTACCTCCACCCGGCTGCCCCAGCCGAGGAGCCACGCCCTGAATTCCGGGGAATCGGAAACGGTCAGGGTGCAGAGGATCTTTCCATTCTCCAGTTCTTCGAGTTTTTGCGTTTCATGGTAGCGCGTTTCTCTGAAAAGACGCGAGGCCGGAGGATAGACTAGTAGTTTTACGGCCATTTCTCTACTGCCCCTGTAGACCCGCCAGCTCGAGCTGAGGTAATCGTTTAAGTCAAACTCATGGTTGCGCTGAAAGTGCCCGCCAACTCCTTTAACGGATTCAAAACGATCGATGCGAAAGCTGCGGATCTCATTATGCTTGTGGCAATAGGCCGCCAGATAAAGATTGCCTTTGTTCCAGTAAAAGTCGTATGGGTCGATAAGCCTTTCAGTTACTTCACCGCTGGAAAAGGAGTTATAGACAACGGATACGGAGCGGCACTGATAAATACATTCCCTTAATTTTTGAATCAAGCTGCGCCACGGAGTATAATCGCGGTTCTTTTCGCCAAGGTAAGTGAAGCGGGGTTCCAGACGATAGAAAGCTCTTTTTTCTTCAATGGGACAGATTGCCGCTTTTACTTTGTCCAAGGCCCTTTTTAAGTCATCGTTAATGGGAAGCCCGTCCTGAGATGATAAAGATTGTCCAGCTGCAATAATAGCCAGCGCTTCCGATGCCGTAAAGGTTAAAGGCGCCAGATAATGCTTCCGCAAACCCGATTCTTCATCCTGAACCTTTTTTAAATTGTAGCCCAGTTGTTTAATAACATTTAAATAGCGGTAAACAGAGCGCTCTGATATCTGCAACTGTTCGGCAAGCTCCGGGACTGAAGTTGCAGGATCTTGAGCCAAAGTCAAAATCACTTTGATAATGCGTTCTGTTTTGTTCATATGGCAAATCACCATTCTTATCCGGCAAGAAATACTGTAACATGACAAAACAGAATAATGCAAAAATTTTATGTCAATTATTGTCAGGAAACAAACATTCGATATTTACCCAGGCCGAATACCGCGTATTTGCCCACATGGACTTGTTCCCCCAATACAAGAAAGGGCAAAAAGTCGTCCATTTCGCCTTCATATACAACGGTACCGATCAGTCCGCCCATGTTTAAACGCTGCTGCTGGCGCTGGGAATACCGCTCCCAGTCATGCCAGCGGGTAGTATTTTCTGTCATGAAAACTCGCTTTGATTGTTCGGTTAATGTGGAATAATCAACAAGCAGAGGTTGGTTGTGATGAAAATACATAAGTGAGGAAATTCGGCGCATGGCTTGACGGAAAAAAATATGAAATTCCGGATGAAAAACGGTTCTGCCGTTATTTTTTAACTGTACCGGCGTATCAAAAACAACGCGGATGCGTTCAGCCTTTTTCGGAAATCGTTCCAGCAGTTGATTGCCGCAGTATGACAAATCGATGTTTTTAACGACATTGCTGGCGGACGAATAGATGGTCGTCTCTTCGTCAAAGCCCAAAGCGGTCACTTCTTCGAGGTTAAAGGGATGGCGGCCTTTTCCCAGCCCCGCTTCCCCCATTTCCCGAAAAACCATAATGAAGTAAGGAAGGTACTGAATAGCTTGTCCGAATAATACCAGATGAAAATGCAAAATCTCGCCGGGAAGGTAATTCTGTTTCGTTTCCAGCGGAGGCTCAAAAACAAAAGGACGGGGAATGCTCTCATACTTACTCAGCGCTTTTGTATTCTGAGGAGGTGCCGTTTCAAAAATGTAAGCATAAGGGCACTGCTGGCGCAGCAGGCAGCCGCGGCAGTCCTGCAAGCGCATTGCACAGGCTATACGCCGGAAAACTGAGCCGAAGCCTCCGCGGAAAGTGGCCCCCTTGTATGGAGGCAGGATTAACCCTTTTGCTCCTGCTTTGATGCTGAAACGAAATCTCGCCAGGCGAAACAGCTCGAACATAGCTCAACCCTTATTCCTTATATTATCTTTTTCTACATATTTCAATAAACAAATCCATTATTCCTCTCTTTTAGGAAATTTAATCTTGTTACTCCCGGATCCTAGCGCATAACTCCAAAATTATCTACCCGGTAAAAAGTACCGTGCTTTAACATAAAGTCCGGCAGCTTTAATCCTTGTTCAGGTTTTTCCCAAAAGTCCAAACCAGCACATTGCTTTCTCCAGTTTGGCCCTCTGGGCGCTCATACTGCTCCTCCGGGCGATCTGCTTCCTCCGGAAACTCTACGGAGGAGTCGCTGCCGGCACCCCTATCTTCATTTTTCTTTAGCGATACTTCTTTTGTTTTTTGTTCTTCTTCATAATAATGACTCCATTTTTCCTGCAAAGACCTTCTGGTATTTATTAGCTCTTGAATAAAAATATCATCGGCATCCCCTGCCTTTTCATTTTTTTCTTCTATTAACTGTGAAAGTATCTCGTTGACTGTTTCAAAATGCTTTTGTTCCTGACGGATAATTTCTTCCAGGACCTGCTGAAGTTTTTCATTGTCAGCTGCCAGTTGAGACAACTCCCTGTAACGAATAAAACTTTTAGCTTTCCGGGAAATGGAGTGAGCAAGCAAGGGTAACAATTTTTCCGGTTGCAAACAAATCTTCTCCCTTCGCTAAACTTCTCTTCAATAATATATTTCATAAAAACACTAACCAAGCGTATGTACTAGGTAGTATATGCAGAGGTATTTTAGCTGTTTATCAAAAATAATGAAAGGAATGCAAAGGCTTATTAAACAGAAAAGTCTATCACAGTGTTAAACGGGAAAACATATACTTTTACTGCAAACCTTTTCTAGATAACTGCAAAGGAGGATACTTTACCATGCCGGAACAGCTTGAGCAAATGGTAAGGGAAGCCATCGCGGATGAAATATCAGCCGTAGCGATGTACTCTACAATGGCAAATATGGTAGACAATTTAACCCTAAAAGCTGTAATCATGAGTATTGTGGCAGATGAATTCGGCCATGCCAGAACCTGGATGACCCTTTTGGAGACTGGTTTTTAACCGACAAATAGCATTTTCACTTTGCCAATAAAAATTGCAACTACTCGGAGGTTAATGTATAATTGAAGCTGTGGGGAAGGTTCGAGCGTCTCCGTAGCAAAGCGGAGGCTTGGGGACATTCCTCTGCAAGAGGTGTGTCCCCGCACCTTAGCTTGGGACATTCCTCTGCAAGAGGTGTGTCCCCGCACCTTAG
>JAAYFF010000067.1 GCA_012728375.1 Bacillota bacterium
GGCGCCCGACCAGGCCTGGCAGCCGGAGATGCGCAACAGGGCTGAGGCCATGACGGATACGCGCCATGTGGTAGAATTCCTTAATCCCCGCGTGCATCTGGAAATTAACGCGGCAAACCGGACTTCTGTAACAGACCGCTCATCTTTAGAGATGGGCCGTGAAAGGGAAAATATTCGCAGCCGTGAAAAGGCAGAGAAAAGCGCCGAATTTGAGAGGCGGATTGCTGAATATGAACAACTGCTGAGGTTTTTGTGGGAGAAAGCAAAAAGAGCCGGTTATTTTAACTCCACGGCAAGAAAAAATGGTGAAGGACAAGGGGCGGGACAAGCTGCCCGCGACGTGCCTTCCGGCATGGACAGTATGCCCGAAAACCGTATAAAAACGGCGGATTTGTCTTTGCAGCAGGAAACGCGGCAATTTGACTATTATTTTCACCGGGGTGTAGAAGCTTACAGCCGCATGCAGAAAGAGGCGCAGGTAAATTCTGTGCTGTATGAAATATAACGGCGTTATATTTTCTCTTTAGAGTCGTAGAGCAACCCGAGAACCCTTTGCTGCTGAAGATTATTTTTCGCTACCACGGCCATAAAGTTTTCCTGCCGAAGCTGGTATTTTACCGCGCTCAAGGATTCCCGAACATGAGCGGCATTGCCGGAGAGGGATTCGCTGGTAGCGAGGTTTTCCTGGGCAACGGAAAGGTACTCCAGGGTCTGCTTAAGGCTGTTAACCCTGCTTTCCAAATTGTTGCGCTGCCTGGAGATCCGGGAAATTGCCGTGTTAAGCTGTCTGAGAGAATTGCTGATGCGTATTGAGTCCACTGTATTGGCGGCGTCACTTTGACCGGAATCGGAAACCACGGCATCCGCCTCTTCTCCAAGGGAAAGAAAAACCCCGCGCATACCCTCTAAAAAAGATTCAGTTTTTTGCAGTTTTTTGTCTTCTACCTGCAGCCGGGTGATTTCCTCCTGTACATAGGAAATTGCCCGGTTAGCGTCAGGAATCCGCGGCGTAGCATTACCCGGATTTATCCCTTCCTTAGCCGTGCAATCCGTGGTTTCCGGAATTTCATTCCCCTTTATCCCGCCCTGTTCCAGGGATCTGGATGCCTTTTCAGGGCTGCTCTTTTTTTCCCGCCAAGTCTGCAGCGCGGGCTTGCTGTTGTAAATACGGACCACTTTTCTTCCCTCCCTAGAAGAAAATTCTTCCCTGATTAGCTGTGAAGTTTAAAACGATGTCCGCATGTCTGCCGGGTCTCCTACCCGGCTTATCATGAACATTTCCACCTCTTTAAGCTATTAAGCTCAACTATAAGCAATGATTTACTGATGCGGAAGAATTATACCACAGGGTTAAGAAAAAGAAAAGAAAAAAATGAGAAATCTCAATTTTTTTTCTTAGACGATGGAACCATCAGACTGCTTCAAAAATGCTTCACTTGCCCTGAAAAAAAAATTTCAAAAGTGTGCTTAAAACAAAGTCCTTTTTGCCGATAACTCTTTTGAAAAGGCATGGACGCCGCAACTTTTTCACCATGGACGGTGAAAAACAACTGCATATAACCAGGCAGGCAACAATGTTTAAGCCATCTTTTGGAGCCGTAAGACACCTTGGGGCAATTTCCCGGGCAAAACAGTAAGCCTGCCGGAAGAGCATAGCCGCGTCCTGCCCTGCCGGACAAAAGTTTCCGGAAAAGAGTACAGCGGTTTTTTTATTGGCAAAAGTTTCCAAAGGCAACATGAGAAAGGAGGCCCGTTTTTAAACACTGTTTTAAAATTTAAGTTTTCTCTTGACGGCATGGATGCCGAATTAACTAATTCATCAGGGAGGATGAAGAGAAATGAGAATTAACCAGAACATTGCCGCGCTTAACGCGTACCGGCACCTCAGCATCACCGACGGTCGCCTTAACCGTTCTTTGGAAAGGCTTTCCTCAGGCCTGCGCATTAACCGGGCCGCCGATGACGCGGCGGGCCTGGCCATCAGCGAAAAAATGCGCGCCCAGATCCGCGGCCTGCGCATGGCTTTGCGCAATGCCCAGGACGGCATCTCCCTCATTCAGACGGCAGAAGGAGCCATCAACGAAATACACTCTATGCTGCAGCGCATGAGAGAGCTGGCCGTACAGGCTGCCAATGAGACCTACACCTCCAGCGATCGCGTGGAAATTCAAAAAGAAATTGACCAGCTTAAAGACGAAATCGACCGCATCTCCAACACCACCGAGTTCAACACCCGGAAGCTCCTGGACGGCTCTTCCTCAGCCATTGTTTCGTCAGACAGGCTGAGCACACACGTTTATATGCGCGACGGCCTGCGCTATGTAGACCAGTTCGGCCAAAAGTTCCAGGGCGGCGGAAACTACCGCATTGAGATCAAAGCCGAAAAAGTAGGCAACGCCCAGGTGCAGAAAAGCAATATCTTTATGATCAAGCACGATGTGGGAGCGGTGCAGGATGTGGAGATAAACAGGCAATCCGGCATCATAGATCTTGCTGCCCGCGGCCTGCAGTACGGGAACTATGAGGTTGTTACAGAAACCGGTGCAGCTGCTTCCTCGTCTGCTCAACTTACCCAGCAGTATCTGCAAGGGACAGCAATGGATATATTTGGCGGCTCAGGCTTTACGGTGACTGACGGAGCAGAAAACAATGCTTCCATACTCTTCGAGGTAACCGGCGTTTCCCTCGGAGCAACTTCTGCTGATGGGACCATAACCTTTTCCATTACCAGCCACCAATATGATGCAGATGGTAATTACAGTTCTTTTCGTCTGAGCGGGCAAACTGTAAGTTTATCTACAACAAGTACCATTAATATAGGAGATATTACTATTTCTATCGATGATGCAGGCGGTATAATTGCCGGAGACATAGTTGTCGGTGACAAGGCAGTAATAAATGTTCGCGGAAATACTGCCAGCGCGGATCTGATTACGGTTAATTATGAGCATTATGAGCCTGAAATTGTAACAGGAACAGTAGCTCATAAATGGGCTTTTAATGGAGATGCCCTGAACAAAAGCACGTCGCCGCTTCGCTTTTTTACCTTGGACCTTTACTCAGGCAGTTCTACTTTCGGCCAGGCATTTGACGGTGAGATTGCTCTTACTATTGACGAACTGAAGGGCGCCAATCCCGCCGCGGAGTTCACCTATGCTTCGGGCCTGGGGAAGCTGGCCGATATTAATACGCGCCTTTACGATATCCGCGAGTTTTGGGATAAAAGTGGCCGCTTTTTGCTGGAAAGCCCCCAGACGATTTATATTGTCCAGGGAGACGGCACCAAATCCTTTTTTACCATTGACCAGAACGATACTTTGGGCACCCTACGGGCCAAGATCAACAAAGCAATCAGCGAAGATTTAAACCAGAAACGTTATCTTGACGAGAGCATGGAAGATAGTTTTGTTTCTTATGTGACAGGGAGTATTAAAGAAGAAGGGACCCACATCTCCACCGAGGGGACGCTGGTCGTCCGCAGCGTAATACCAGGCCGCCAGGGCGAGCTCAACATCTTCGGCCATGCCGATATTATCAATGCCCTTGGTTTTGCCACCATACAGCAATCCTCGGAAACGATCTTCAACATTAAAGTGACAAACGCTCACGATGCCACTGAAGTGATCGCCAACGACATACAGATTTCCAGCAATCTGCTCGTTGGTATTGTTCATCCCTATGTGGATGTAGAGTTTGATCCCCTGGCAGGTATCGGCGTGGTAAATGGATATGACGACAAAAAGGCCTTTGCCACGATAGCCGATGTAAATCCCCATATTACCTATATTCATCTCAAGGACAGCACCATGGTCTTCCAGATCGGCCCTAATCCCGGGCAGGATGTGGGAGCTGCCATCGGCCGACTCGATTCCTGGGCTCTCGGAGTGCGCGGCATTTCCGTCACAGACCGGGATAAAGCCAACAAGGCCATGGATGCCTTGGATCGGGCTATGGACCTGGTTTCCAGCGAGCGCTCCAAATTGGGTGCCATGCAAAACAGGCTTGAACATACCGTAAACAGCTTGGGAGTAGCCATCGAAAACCTTACAGCTTCCGAGTCGCGCATCCGCGACCTGGATATCGCCGAAGAAATGGTGGAACTGACCCGCAATCAGATCCTGATCCAGGCAGGCACGGCCATGCTCGCCCAGGCCAACATGAAGCCGCAGTCCATCATGAAACTGCTGGGATAAGAAGCAGGTGAGCTTTATTTTAAGAAAAAAAATGGGAATCTTCCTCTGAAAGATATAAAGGAAATAGGGACATTCCTCTGCAAGAGGTGTGTCCATACCAAAACAATCAATCGGCAGGAAGCCAACTAACTATCAAGGAGGATAAAACATGCTGGTTCTTAAGCGAAAAATTGAAGAAAGCATTACTATTGCCAGCAAAATCCGGGTAAAGGTCCTCTCCATTGCCGGAGAGAGCGTCCACCTTGGAGTAGATGCACCCCGGGAAATTCAGGTTTTACGCACGGAAAACCTGAAAAAAAAGAAAACGAGAAAATAAAATAGCGCGATCTAAAGTTTTTCAAAAACAAAACGGATCAATAAGCATAAAGGGTTTTTGGCGCTTGCCTAAAAGCACCAAAAACCCTTTTGCATTGTGGAGGCTGTAAGGGGCTTTTAAGGCGGAAAAGCTCAATTTGTGTTGCCATTACTTTGGGCTCAGGGAGGAGGAGATGCGGTGTTTTGATGTTTAAGCAAAAAGAAGCCTTCCCCTTGGTTGAGGAATTGTCCTTCCCAACTCTTTTGCTGTATCTATCCATTCCTTAATAACTGTTTCCACATTTGCCAATGCTTCCTGATATGATTGTCCATCCGAGGCGCATCCAGGAAGCTCAGGAACCTCAGCAATAAAAGCCTTGTCTTCCTCGCTCCAGTAAATAATAACTTCATATTTAAACATCTTCATTTCCTCCTAATTTGTATTTTAAAATAAGATTACGAACCTGTTTTACCTGATATGGTTTTGCTTTAGATTTTTTGGGTTGCAAATTTAAAATTTCCTCAATACCGGTTGCATAAAAAATGTGATGACTCCCTTGTATACGTTCACTAAAGCCAAGAGCTTTTAATAATTGACAAAGATCTTCAAAGGCAATATTATTATCAGATGTTCCTTGCAAGATATCTTTTAATATTTTTTCAGTTTTTTTCATGGCAAATTGTCTCAAGGAGATTATAATTATTTTACCACATACATTAGAATAATTAAACTTAAAAATGAATCTATTAATTTTCTTTTCCACCCTTAACTTTTCCCTTAATCCGGACGATAATAGAGATGGGAAAGGTACTTTGCTTATAACTTTTTCTTTCCGCGAAGTACGGCGGCAAGACGGGCCCCAAGGATTGGCGGCCGGGATTTGCCGGGCTGGCTTCAAAAGCGGTTAGAAAAAGCGGCCTTTTCCGCTCAGGTGACGGAGCACCTGAAAATTTTCTCACGGATGGAGCCGTTGAGGGTAAAATGGAGTTTACCCGGCGGCTCTTTTTATTTATAATAGGCAGGGAAGGCGTTGTAACCGTCCCCCTGCTGCGCTCGGCAAGGATGCCAGTGCCAATCATGGAGGAAAGGGGCTAAAAAAATGTTGGTGCTTCGTCGCAAAATTGAGGAAGGGATCCTTATTGACGGACGGATTACAGTTAAAATTCTCGGTATCGATGGAGATAGTATTAAAATAGGGGTGGAGGCACCCCGGGATGTCCCGGTTTTCCGCAGCGAGGTCATAGAACTGTTGGAGCAAAACAAAGCAGCCCAGGTTAAATGTTATAAGTGAAGCTGCGGTGACGGTTCGAGCGTCCCCGTAGCGAAGCGAAGGGAAGACGGTGGAGCCCCGTTCCCCTGCTTCATGGTATAACAGATTATCTCTTAGATTGAGCAATTACAAACGTTGAATAATATTGTGTTACAAATAAAAGCCATGTCAATGATGACGTGGTTTAAAGAGACGGAGGGAGCCGTACCGCCTGTTGGCGCTACGGCTTTGTTTCTCTTGCAATATGGACGGAGCCATTGGAAACATCTACTGTTTCCGGGCTCCTTTTTTTCCCCTTAGGGACATTCCTCCGCAGGAGGTGTGTCCCTGGACCTTAATGTAAAACATTCCTCTGCAGGAGGTGTGTCCCTGGACCTTAATGTAAAACATACCTCCGTAGGAGGTGTGTCCCTGAACCTTAGCATAAGACAGGAGTTGTTTTGAAATGGATACAAAAAATTTGCAGCCTCACCTTTACCCGGGAATATTGACAGCAGAAATAAAGGCCACCGTCAACCGGGTTGCCGTCGCCGCAGCCAGGGAGAGCGGCGAGAAGCTGGCCGGCAGTTTTAACGGCGATTTTGTCAGCTTTGCTAAAATACTGGCTAAAGAAAACGAGAAACAGCGCAAAATGCAGGACTTAAAGCACGGATCCAGGGAAGAGCTGAAAAAAGCGCAACCGCTCTAGCTTTCCTTTTAATTGGAGCTGGTTTAGTAAAGGAGCCGAACAGGCCTAAGATCTGTTCGGATGAAATAAAGCAAAGAATGAACCAAAAGGCAAGGATGCCAGGTAAATCAAGGAGGATGAAAGACAATGAGAATTAACCAGAACATTTCCGCATTAAACGCCTATCGGAACCTTGTGGGGACCGATAATCGCCTGAGCAAATCCTTGGAGCGCCTCTCCTCAGGCTTGCGCATCAACAGGGCCTCTGACGACGCTGCGGGCCTGGCCATCAGCGAGAAGATGCGTGCCCAGATCCGGGGCCTCAACCAGGCCATCCGCAACGCACAGGACGCCATCAGCCTCATCCAGACCGCTGAAGGAGCCCTTAACGAGACCCACAGCATCCTGCAGCGCATGCGCGAGCTTTCCGTGCAGGCTGCCAATGACACCCTGACAGCCTCCGACCGCATGGAGATCCAGAAAGAGATCGACCAGCTCATTACAGAGATCGACCGTATCGGCAACACCACCGAATTCAACACCAAGAAACTGCTTGACGGCACCACTGCCGCCCTCTATAGCACCGACAAGCTGACCACCAAGGTCTTCATGCGCGACGGCCTGCGCGTTGTCGATCAATTTGGCCAGAAGGCCCCCGGCGGCGGCAACTACAGATTGGACATCCAGGCCAAAGCCGGTGTCGCCCAGGTACAGAAGACCGATATCATGCGCGTCAAGCACGGCAATATAACCGAGAACACGGATATGGGCTGGAACCAGGCA
>JAAYFF010000088.1 GCA_012728375.1 Bacillota bacterium
CTGCAGCTGGCCCTGGCTGGCCCTATGAAACATGGACACCAGGGGCCCCATGTCAAGGGCGGCTGCTCGAAAACAGAGTAATTTTTAGTAAAGGTAATGTTTTAAGTGTATAATCTCCAATGACAGGGGGTCAAGCCGAGTAATACCTGTTCGATCCGCTTAGAATCACCGAAAAACCAATTAGGAACGAGGGGGTCTTTTGACAATCGAAAATCGATATCTTGTTCACCGATTTTGTATGAAATAATATTGACTACATCTTGAATCAACTGATCCATGCTGAAAGACGTAATCTCAAGCTCGACTTTTCCTGCTTCGATTTTAGAAAAATCGAGGATATCGTTGATGATGCTCAGCATGTTATTTGCTGCTTGCGTGATCCGGTCGATATACATACTTTGCGCTACGGATACACCGGTCTTTTTTAACAGGTATGACATGCCCGTAATGGCATTTAGCGGAGTTCTTATCTCATGGGACATCCTTGCCATGAAACGTGATTTGAATTCATTTGCTTCATCAGCTTCACGTTTTGCTTTTTCCAAATCGAGCTGGATTTGTTCTCTTTGCCTGATCTCTTTGCGCAGCCGCGCAATCCAGAAAAAAGATACAGACAAAACTACAGCGATAAAAGCACCAACGATAGACAGAATACGGATAATGGGCCCGTAATCCAAGTCGGTATCCAATTCGATCCACTTGTTGTTGATGGCAAGTTTTTCGCTTTCGGGGATTGTATTCATAGCTTTATTAAAGATGCTTATCAGTTCAGGCCAGTCTTTTCGAACAGCAAAATATAAGGCTTGCTGTTTTTCAGCTTCAAACGATACAAATCTGAGATTCGTCAATCCGTTTGCACGAATGAGGTAATTTGTTGTGGCGAGGTTCCCGATAAAAGCCTTTTCTGTTCCCGTGGCGACGGCTGTTAGTGCGGCTTCGACGGATTCATAGAGGCTAAGATTGATATTTGGGTAAGACAATAAGTAGCTGTGATGCGAACTATTGCGTTGTACAGCTACAGCTAATCCTTCTAAATCTTCAATGCCCGATATCCAAGTATCTATATCACGGGTTACGATCACTCTTTTATAGTAGTAATACGGTTCAGAAAAGAGGAAATATTTTTCTCTTTCACTTGTTTTACCAATCGCGGGCAGTGCATCAACGCCCCCTGCAAGGGCCATATTGTAAGCTTCGGGCCAGGTTAAGCCTTTTACAACTTCAAATTGCAAACCGGTCTTTTCACTAATCAAAGCAAGATAGTCTGCAGCGATTCCCTTGTATTCGCCATCTTCATCGATAAACTCAAATGGCACAAATTTTGGGTCAACTCCAAGCCGAATCACCGGATGCTCTTTCATAAAGGTAAGTTCATCTTCTGCCCAACTGATGCTGTTATCCGCGGCAAAGCATGGTGTTGCCAAAGTTGTCAAAGTGATGATTACGAGAATGATTTTGCGAATTATTCTGACCACACCTTTTTCCTTTTAGCATGTTTAGCATGTACATGTTTGACATGACTTTAGGTAATCTTGGGACTCTTAATGACATGCCCTTTGCCTGGCGCACGACAGCCCTTTTTCGGAAAGTTATAAAAATATTTTACCACAACCGACAAGATTTGGCATCATTTAATAAATCAAATTATTAGCACAACACTATGACTTTTAATAAAAAATCTGCACAATACATGTACATGTTATAATTTTCTTATGATATAATTTCCATTATGAATTAACGGCATTGTAGTATTTAATGTAGTATTTAATAGTGTAAGGGAGTGTTAATCATTGAAGATCAGAATTAAACTAATGCTCATTTTTACCGCTATTTTGACCGTTTCATTAGTAACTTTGTCCTATCTCAACTATTCCAAAGCGAAGAAACTGTTAACGGACAATGTGGAACAAAATATCACTTCTTTGGCCAAAACCCACGGCAATGAGCTTGGGTTAATGCTTGACGCCCGCAAAAACGAAATTGTTTTGCTGGCCAACTCACCCTTGATTGTTGACGGCAGCAAAGAAACCATATTATCCTACTTATCGGCCGAAGCGGAAAGAAGCCAAACATATGATTATTTTCTTGTCACTGATGCCAAAGGAGATTATTACACTACCTTACAGGGCACGGGAAACCTGACTGACCGGGACTATTACCAGGAGGCGATGGCTACGGGCAACCCGGTGGTTTCCAACCCGGTAGTTTCCAAAACCACCGGTAAATGTGTGATTATCATCGGCTCGCCCATAAAGAAGAACGGCCAGATTACCGGTTTTCTAGGCGGGGCCATGCTGGTGGATGCTTTTTCCCAAAAAGTCGCCTCCATAAAGGTGGGTGAAACAGGATACGCTTATCTGGTCCAGGGCGACGGTTTAGTGATCGCTCACCCCAATGCCGATCTGGTGATGCAATACAACCCCCTTGAAGACCAGAACATAGACCCCATCTTGGCGGAGGCAGTAAAGAAAATGACGCAAAAGGAAAGTGGTTTCGCCTGTCATACCGCGGCAGGGACGGATTGTTACACGGCCTACGCGCCGGTGCCGGGTTCAGACTGGTCCATTGCCATTACCCTCTCCGCGTCAGAAGTGTTGGCCCAGCTCTCCTCTCTGACCAAGGTATCTTTCGGTACCGCGCTGGGCGTTTTTTTGATCGCCGCCATTGTGGTTATTGTCTTCGCACAGCGCCTGGTCCAGCCGATATCCATCCTGCAGCGCGAACTTAGTTTACTGGCGGAAAAGGGCGGTGACCTGACCCAGGAGATCAGCGTTCCCAGCAAGGACGAAATTGGCGACTTGGCCTATGCGGTGAACCGGTTTTTAGCCAACATCAGGAATATCGTCATCAATGTCCACAATAACGCCAATACGATTGCCGAAGCCTCACAGCAGTTAAACACCAGCGCCCGGCAAACTTCTGAAACCGCTTCGGCCACCGCGGCCACGGCAGCCGAAATTGCCGATGCTATCGGCAATGTTTCGCATAATACCCGGGAAGTGGCCGCTTCGTCCAAGGAAACGCTGCAGGAAGCGGCATCCGGGGCGCAGGATGTGGAAAGAATTGCCCGGCAGATGCACATGATCTCGTCCACGAGCGAAAAAATATTAAGTATGGTGCAGTCACTGGGCGGAACGATAAACCAGGTTAATCACATTGTGGAACTGATCACGAATATCGCCGACCAGACTAATATGCTTGCCTTAAACGCATCGATCGAGGCGGCCAGGGCGGGCGAACAAGGCCGCGGCTTTGCGGTCGTGGCCGAAGAGGTGAGAATACTGGCGGAACAGTCCGCGAGCGCGGCCAAAGAAATCAATCAGCTGATTGATAATGTTCACCAGGAATCGCAGCAAACTATTGACGCTATTGCCGCGAGCGACGAGCAAGTGAAGGCAGGCGCCCTGGTGGTTGACGAGGTGGGCAAAAGGTTTGGTAAAATTATGGATTCCATCGAACGTTTGGCGCAGCAATTCAACGAAGTGGCGGAAGGCGCCGAACAAGTCGCGGCCGGCGCGCAAAATATAGCCGGTACCACTGAGGAACAAACAGCAACAATGGAAGAAGTTTCTGGCGCCGTCGAAAAACTGACTCAAATGGCTTTTGACTTGAATCAACTGGTTAGCAAGTTCAATGTCTAGCGTCCACACCGAACACTAAATAAAAGAGGAGAGAAACAGCTTGTCTTCACGTTTAGAAGAAACTGCTTCCATAACCGGACAACGATACAGGGTGCTCGCCGCTGTCATGCTGGGCGGGATTATGGGCCCCATTGACGCCAGCATTGTCAATGTTGTTCTGCCGACCATTACCGGCTTTTTTGACGCTTCTATCGCGACTGCGCAGTGGGTTCCGCTGATTTATCTTCTCACTATCAGCGGTCTGCTTTTGTTTTGTGGTCGCCTCGGAGATATCTTCGGGTATAAGCGGGTCTATCTCGCGGGGCTGGCCTGCTTCGTTGTTACTTCCGGCCTTTGTGGACTGGCGCCAACTATCTACTGGCTGATAGCCTTTCGTGCGATCCAGGGAATAGGTGCAGGCATGATGACCTCTGTACCCTTTGCCATCCTCACAGCTGTTTTTCAGCCCCATGAACGAGGCCGAGCCCTGGGTATTAATGCGATCAGCATTTCGGCCGGGTTAGCCCTCGGCCCAACCCTGGGCGGACTGCTTACATCCCTGTGGTCCTGGCGGCTTGTTTTTCTCATCAATATCCCCATTGGTGCAATCGGGTTGCTGTGGGCTATAAGATTTATCCCCGACTTAAAAGGGCAACAGGGGCGAATTGATACTGCCGGCGCTGTCTCCGCCTTTATCTGTCTTTTTTCCTTCCTCTACTTTATCAATCAGGTGCAAAGCACGGGGATGGGACTTATTACCGGCATTGCCATAATTATAGCTGTCATCGCGGGGATCTGCTTTTTGTATATTGAGGCTCATTCGCCGCAACCCATGGTGAATCTGGCCCTTTTTAAGAACCGTACTTTCAAACTGGGTACTATCAGCTCCCTGCTAAATTTCGTTTCGCAGTACATTATGGTCTTTCTTACACCTTTTTACCTCCAGCGAGTTATCCATTATTCCCCCGACAAAATAGGTTTACTCATGACTTGTTTCCCTTTAGCGGTGATGGCCGTCGCCCCATTTAGCGGTACTTTTTCGGATCGGTTGGGTACCAGAGAACCGGCTGCTGCCGGTGCAGCGCTTTGCGCTGCGGCCTTGGCCGCTATGGCCTTTTTACCTGTTTCTGCTTCCGCTTTTACCATAGGGTGGCGCCTAGCCTTCTTTGGTTTGGGTACCGGGATGTTTCAATCACCGAATAACAGTGCGGTCATGGGTAGTGTACCCCGGCCGCATCTGGGGATAGCATCGGGCATCCTTGGTACGGCACGAAATACGGGGATGGCCATGGGAATTGCCTTGGCAGGACTAATTCTTTACTCAGTGGTGCCGCCGTCCGTCATAGTTCAAGAGCGCCTCAGCGGACTGGAGGCGGTTTATTTCCTCGGAGGCCTGAAATATGCTTACCTTTTTGGGGCGGGGCTCTCTGTTTTGGCGGTTATCTTTTCCCTTATGCAAACTAAACGTACACAAATCGATAAAGGCTGATTCTTTAGGTTTCATGCTCATGTCTGGAATAGGTCTAATTCCATAATTTCATTAAGCCTTTAGATTTGCAAAAAGGCGATTTTTAACGAAGGGAAAAGCCTTTCTTTATCGAATTAGTTAATCCTGAAAAACACCTTAAAAAAATGCCCAAAAAATCGAATTTCCCTCTCCTCCTGAAGAACAATTTGTGCTAGAATAGACTTAGGAGGAGGTATTGAAAGCATGTTAAAGCTACACAATGAAAAGGATAAG
>JAAYFF010000068.1 GCA_012728375.1 Bacillota bacterium
CATGATCATAAACAGCCTGCCGTCGCGGTTGGCCGGAAGATAACGGGATATACCGTCGTATAGTTCCGGTAGAAAAGGTTTTCCCGCAAGGGAGTGGAATTTTTCTTTGAAAAGCATGGACATGGGCATTCCTGTTAGCGCGGCTGCAGCTACCAGTAAAAGAAAAGGGCTGTTTGTTGAGAAATACCATGAGTAGGCGATGCCGAGCACCATTAAAAAATCTGCATAGCGGTCAAGTATAGAGTCCAAAATTCCCCCGTAATTGCTCTTTTGAAACTTCAAACGGGCAATTTCCCCGTCAACTCCATCGATTATTGAACTGAGCTGGGCTAACAAACCGCCGCAAAGGTTTTTCCCTAGGGCGAAGCAACAGGCTGCAGCCACTGCGATTAAAAATGAAATAATGGTAATTTGATTCGGCGTTATCCTCGTTCGCGCCAGGAATCTTGTCATCTTCAGCGAAAACCTGCGGTTAAGGTAGCGAGAAATAAAGCCGTCCTTAGCAGATACCAGGGACCGTAGAAGAACTTTTTCACAATATTGATAGCTGGCTTGATCATCAACATCAATCCAAAAATCGTTTACAAAATGCAATTTTACTTTGCCCAACCCGGCCAGGATATTTACCGCATCGGTAAGGGTGTAGCATCCCTTGGAAATTGCTTGGGACAAAGCATTTAAAAACTCTCCGTTACCAATGAAGAGGCCGCAATCAACGGCGTTGAAATCGTCAAGCTTTTTTCCCAGCTCCAGGGCATAATTCTGCTCAGCTTTGACCTTAGTGCACTCAGCAAGGTCATAAACTTTTTCCAGACGCTTGTCAGCAGCAAGTAAAAGCTCATTTTCTTTGATATTTTGTGCCTCAGCGAGAAAAGCTTTCAAAAGATCTAGTCCAAAAATATGGTCTGACATCATTAAAATAAATTTTTCATCCCGTCTGTACTCCTTGTGAAACGTATATGCGGTTACGCCGTTGCCCAGTTCCCAATCCCCATTATATAAATATTTAATATTTATGCCGAATTTTTCCCCGTTACCTAAATAATCCCGTATTTCTTCGGCGTAACAACCTGTAATAACAACAAAATCCCTAATGCCACATTCCCGTAAAGATAAAATGTTACGTTCTATTAAAGAAAGACCTAATAAATGCACAAGAGGCTTGGGCCTGTCGAAGTAAGGCCTCAGCCTCTTTCCTTCACCGGCAGCAAGAAAGACGGCTCTCATCAACGTTCTCTCCTGCCTTCAATAAATTCCTCCACCATCTTTTGGGCTTCTGTGTCGGTATACTGAATTGGCGGCGACTTCATGGAATAAGCTGAAATAGAGGTCAGAATGCCGCCAATTTGGCGATCAAGAGCCAGTTTCATGCATCTTATGGCGTCAATCATCACGCCCCCGCTATTAGGCGCGTCTTCCACGGATAGTTTTACATCCACAGTAAGGGGTACATGGCCAAAACCTCTTCCCTCCATGCGTATGTGACATATTTTATTATCATTCAGCCACGGAATATAATCGCTGGGCCCAATGTGAATATTATCATCAGCCAGCGCAATTTTCAGCTCTGATTGCACGGACTGGGTTTTTGATTTCTTCTTGGATTTAAGCCTGCTGCGGTTCAGCATGTTTAAAAAATCGGTATTTCCCCCAAAGTTTAACTGGTAAGTGCGATCGAGAATTACGCCGCGGTTTTCAAATAATTTGGTGAGAGTGCGGTGAATGATCGTAGCTCCCACCTGGCTCTTTACGTCATCGCCGATAAGCGGAATATTTTTGTCGCGGAATTTGTTAGCCCACTCCTCGTTTGAAGCGATGAAAACCGGCATGGCATTAATGAACCCAATTTTGGCATCCAGGCAGGCTTCAGCATAAAATTTAGCGGCATTTTCAGAACCCACCGGCAGATAGTTTATCAGCATTTCTGCGCCGCTTTCCTTTAACACCCGGACGACATCGCAGGGCTCCTCGTCGGCTAACAGAAAACTTTTATCCTGGTCATAGTCAGCCATGTGTTCGGATATACCGTCCAATACAGGGCCCATATGTACCTGAACAGGATAATCGGGCAACCTATCATAGAAGACTGTAGTGCAGTTTGGTTTCGCGAATAGCGCCTCTTTAAGCTTTTTCCCCACTTTACGCTTATCCACATCAAAAGCTGCAACTACTTCGATATCGCCTGGCTTATAACCGGCAAGTTCGCAGTGCATAAGCCCAATAGTAGTAGTATTATCCGTTGAGTTTTTATACATTTCAATCCCTTGTAATAAAGCACTGGCACAGTTCCCAACACCTGCAACGGCTATCCTCACTTTAGGCAATAAGAATCTCCTCCTTTATAATTATTTATTTTAAATTTAAAATTTTTTTAAGATTAATGCTAACAAGATAAATGTGCTAAGATATCTATTTTGTTAGAGATACGAAAAACACTCCCGCCATAAACGGGAGTGTTTATTTTTGAAAAAATTAGCATACAGATCACTCCCGATTAATTAATCAAATCTCTTCCGCTTAATTAATTAAACCAGAAGTTTTCCATATGTTTGCGATATATTAGCACTCAATTTTAAATGCTGCTAATAATTATTTTAACAAATTTTTTTCAAATATCAAACATGATTAACAAGTGTAAACATCTTTATTTTAAGAAAACCGGCTGTTATACCGTATTACTTCCTTTTTTCTCTCTCTCAGAGCGGTTTTCTTGCCAAGTTTAATACAATGCTGTAAAAAAAGGGCAAAGCAGCATTTGCTGCGACGCCGCAAGGAAGGGAAAGATGCAGGAGGGGATAGGGTGGAAAACGCCAACACTAGGCAAACGCCCGTCAACAGCTGTTCCTGCAAGGGATTGACGGGCGTTCGTTCAAAATATCCAAGGAGGTTCATAACTTAAGCATCTTCATCTTCATCTTTATCGTCATCATTATCATATCCTTCATATCCGCACATCCAATTAGTATCATTAACCCATTCTTTAAATTTTTTCACATTTTTTAGCGAAATTCCTTTAGGAGAATTTATTTCCCGTTCCTTCAAGATCAAGACACCCTTTCTCGTCCAAATATTAACCAAAAATTAATATCAGGAAACCTTTGTTAAGAGCTTTTTCCTGCTTTCCCCTTAAACTTCGGTTTCCAAGCGATGTACCTTAATATCCCGGCGGGCCAGCTCCTGCAAAAAGGGATCCGGGTCTATTGCGCCCTCCGCTTCAGGGCCGAAGACTCCGCAGCGTTTAATTTTCCCTTTCGCCAACAGACAGGCTCCGATGCTCAGCGGGATGCCGGTTAATCTTCTCATCTGGTCGACCGTCGCGTAAGTAATGCGGACCTTTTTGCCGTTGCGCTTTCCCGTGATCTCCACTTTTGCCCCGGAGAGGCTGCGGTTTTTGTCAACGGGAAAGAGAGGCAGCAATTTTTTCATGAGCATGCCCAACTTTTCTTTGCGGTTGGCCGTAGAAGTGAGGCCGAGTGTGACCATCATTTTAGCCAGGCTGTGCAGGTAGTTTTCCGCCAAGCCTCCTTTCAGGGTAACCTCCCGGACTCCTGGGAGGTTACGGGGCAAGGTAATGGGTTCGGGATGACCCAAATGAAAAACAGTAATTTTGCCCAGCGGCTCCGGAAAGAGAGCGGTTTCTTTTCCCGAACCTGCTTTAACGTCAATTAATTGGCGATCCTGGAAAGAGGCCACCTTGCCGGTAAAAATATGCAGCGTATGCAGAATGACGGCCAGGCCTTCGGAATCGCCGGCACTGCCGGCCCAATACACCCGGATTGTTTCGACCTCCTCCAGCTCGTCATAACCTTTACGGGCAAAAATATTGGTGATGCCGGGGGTCCAGCCCAAACCGACAAGTATTTTCCGTCCCTTTTCCGCTGCAGCCCGGTCAAGGGGAAGGACAGCCTGCATGGCATCGTGATCGTCGCAGATGCTCACATAGTCCACTCCGGCAGAGAGGGCTGCCTCCACCAGCGGCTTTTCGAAACGGTAGAAGGGGCCCAGCGCGCCGGCTGCTACATCATGCCCCTGCATAACCCTCACCAGGTCCTCGTGCGAGGTGGCCTCTACTTTTTGCACGACAGCCCGGGGATCGCCGAGCCTTGTGGCCAGTTTTTCCGCTGCAGCGGTATTCCTGGCGGCAATGGTGACTTGCTGGACGTCAGTAAACTGGAGCAGATCTTGGACTGCCGCAGAGCCCATATCGCCGGTGCCGCCCAGGACAACTATTTTCATGTTACAAACCCTCCAAATGCTTTGCTTCTATATTCTCTTGTTTCGGCCCCAATCCTCTGGGAAGGTTCTTGCTGAATCGGCATTTACAGTGTCAAAAATAGTCTTTAAATCTGCGGCAAAAGCAGGAACGAGGCCTTTTCGTTAGCCAGTTCAGACCTGACCCTTTTTTTTCAATTTTTCAAGAAGCCCTTGAATCTTTTCTTCCTGTTTTTTTGTCCCTTCATCATCCAGTTCAAAGCTTACGTTTAACCAGCTTCCTTCCCCGGCATTTTCAGGTAAGAGCTGCCGGGGAATCTCCACCTTAATTTCCTTATCTCCAAAAAGCATAACGGCAAAGTCACCTTCAAAACGGTCAATGACAGCTTTCATGCCTGCCTCCTGAAAGGATGTTCTTATTTCCGGTACTGCCCGCGTTTCGGCTTTTACGGCACTTTCACATCCCGCGGCACATGCCGGTATGGCTGCTTTACATTGATATCATAGTTCTGCCCGTCTGTAGTGATGATAATTGTTCCATGCATATCCGTCCGGTAAATATCAACTCCGGCCTGGGATAGTCTGGTCAAAGTTTCTTCATGGGGGTGGCCGTATGCATTATCCTTGCCGCACATGATAACGGCTATTTCCGGATCTGCTGCCTGGAGAAAAGCAGCAGTAGTGCCGGCGCGGCTCCCGTGATGGCCCACTTTAAGGACTGTGCTTTTCAGGCTTCCTTTGCCCTGCAGAATTTCCTTCTCGCTTGATTCTTCAGCATCGCCCGCCAGCAAGAAACTGATTTGCCCAAAAGTAATCTTTGTTACGATTGAGGCATCGTTTAAATGTGACGGTGAAGGGGATGCAGGGTGGAGTATTTCCATTGTAACGCCGTCGCCCAGCTCCCTTGTCATACCGGCCCGCCCTTCGGTAAAGCTTATGTCCTTTTCATCAATGAGAGTTAAGTAATCTTCAAAAGTTTTAGAAGTGTGAACAATGCCGGGATCTAAAACTTCTTTAACCGTAAGCTTTTGCAAAACGTTTATCAGGCCGCCTATGTGGTCGGAATGAGGATGCGTCCCGATTACCAGGTCGATCTGCTTTATACCCCCGGCTTTCAGATAATTAATGACAGAATCGCCCCGTTCTCCCCCATCAATAAGTACTGTTGCCGATGGAGCCTGTATTAATATGGCATCTCCTTGGCCTACATCGATGAAATGGACGGCAAGTGTCCCATTAGTCGGGCTGATTTGTGGCGCTATCTGCGGCAGGCAGCCCGGCAGAATAAAAAGCAGGATTAATAAAGCAACGATTGCTATTTTCCAGGAAGCTGTAATTCTTAAGTGCATAGTTTACCTCCACTGTTGCTATGTCTAATAAATTTGCGTTGCAGTTCATCTAAATGATGTGAAAAGCAGGTTCAGTCCGGTAAATATCAACATTATACAGCAAAAGAAAGGGCCGCACAATGCAACTGGGGCTGAAATACCATCGGAACGCCAAATTTTGTACGTTTTTTAAGGGCTTATAAAGGGAAGAGCTCTTTTTTAGCGAATAATTTATAGTTGAGAATGGGGAGATGCAGTTTGAAAACAAAGACTTCTTCATTTGGCACAGGTAAAAGGGAGGGGCACGATTCTTCTTTATATTATAAACGGAATATGGCCAAAAACTTTCTAGAAATAGTTAAATTAAACCAAAAGGGGAATTTTACCGGCACGCCTTCCGGAGAGCGGGCAGCGGTTAATTGGAAAAATAATGTTTTTGCCCATTCTTCGGAAGATATGGCGGAGATACCCGATGATTCCGTTGCCCTTGCCTTTACTTCACCTCCATATAATGTGGGTAAGGATTATGATGAAGATTTATCTGTTGACGAGTATACCGGCTTAATATCCAGGGTAGGCGCGGAGGTGTACAGAACTCTTGTGGAAGGCGGCAGGTATGTGATTAATATTGCCAATTTAGGCCGCAAGCCGTATATTCCCCTGCACGCAATTTTTTATCAGATACATCTGGCCATTGGTTTTATTCCCAGCGGTGAAATTATTTGGAGGAAAGGCCGCGGGGCCAACGGCAGCTGTGCCTGGGGATCATGGCAAAGCGCCAAGAATCCTTGTATTAGGGATTTGCATGAATACCTGCTCGTTTTTAATAAAAAACGTATCGGCAGGCCGGATAAGGGAATATCCGACATATCCAGGGAAGAATTTCTGAAGGCAACTTTATCGGTTTGGGATATACCTCCGGAATCGGCAAAGCGTGCCGGCCATCCGGCCCCTTTTCCTGTGGAGCTATGCAGCAGGGTAATACGGTTGTTTTCTTACCGGGGAGATGTTGTTTTGGACCCCTTTGCCGGGTCGGGCTCGTGCCTGGTAGCAGCCAAACAACTTGGCCGGTATTATGTAGGGTATGAGATTGTTGAAGAATACTGCAATACTGCGCGGAAAAGGTTGGCTGAACTGTAGTATTGCAGAAAGAAAATTTACCCGCGACTTTAAAATTTTTTTGGTCAAATGAATAATACCGAAAAATTTTTTTTAAGAAAAATATAGCCATCTCAAAGAACATGTGGGATAATGTAAAGTAAATTTGTATTGGGGTGATTACCGGCGTGATTATTGGTGTGCCAAAAGAAAGAAAAGCTGATGAAAATCGTGTGGCGATTATACCGGGGGCTGTTCCTGTATTTTTAAAGGAAGGGCATAAAGTGTTAATTGAAAAAGAAGCAGGAAAAGGCAGCGGTATTGAAGATATAGAATTTGAACTTGCCGGCGCGGAGATTGTTTCTACGGCTGAAGAATTATATGAGCGCGCGGAAATGATTTACAAAGTAAAAGAACCCCAGCCGTCGGAATATAACATGCTCAGAGAAGGGCAGATCATTTTTGCTTATTTCCATTTGGCTGCAGAGCCGGAAGTAACCCGGGTGCTTATGGAAAAAAAAGTGGTAGCCGTTGCTTACGAAACGGTGATTGTTGACGGAAAAATCCCCATGCTGGCACCCATGAGCGAAATTGCAGGCCGCATGGCCACGCAGATTGGCGCCCACTTCCTGGAAAAATCCAACGGCGGCAGGGGCGTGCTTCTGGGCGGAGTGCCCGGCGTTACCCCGGCGGAAGTGGTGATTCTCGGCGGAGGCATTGTTGGTGTCAACGCTGCCAGGATTGCTATGGGAATGGGGGCCAAAGTAACCGTTATCGATATTAACGTACAGAGGCTTCGCTACCTTGATGAAGCAAACGGCGGGCGATTGTTAACTTTATACTCCAACCCGCAAAATATTGCGCAGGCCGTGGCCAAAGCCGATCTGCTCATCGGCGCGGTGCTGATCCCGGGGGGCAGAACGCCGCAGCTGTGTACAAAAGAGATGGTCGCCACAATGCAGCCCGGATCTGTAATTGTAGATGTGGCCATTGACCAGGGCGGGTGTATTGAAACGATGGATCACGCCACGACCCACGGCTCACCAACCTATGAGCGCTACGGCGTTCTTCATTATGCGGTACCCAATATTCCCGGGGCTGTTCCCCGCACCTCCACCTATGCCCTCAGCAATGCGACGCTGCCCTTTGCCCTGGAGCTGGCCGGTAAAGGGTGTGAACGTGTCATGGAGGAGAGGGGGCCCCTAAGCCAGGGAATAAACGTCATCAACGGAAAAGTTGTCAATAAAGCTGTGGCAGAAGCCCTTTCCCTTGACTGTTATACTTACTAATTGACAGACAGCAGATAAATAAAAGTTTCACCGAAGCTTACCGGCATGTACTTTTAGCAACGTGGTTGTTTCAATGTGCATGCCGGTTAGAATTACCCGTTTTAAAAAATTGATTAAGCATTTTGTCGGCTTAAAAGGATAAAGCGCAAGCTTTATTTTTTTTTTGCAGATGAATATTTTTAGGGAGAAAGGCAAAATTGATAGTGAAGGAACAAGCTTCCGGTGGCATCGCCTGGGCCGGAGATAAAAAAGGTGGGAAGTATGAAAATACCGGGTATTGTAGATAAATTAGCGGATCTGGGAAAAACGACGCAGTATAAGCAGCATGAAATATCCGCGGCTGAAGCGGGGAATATGTGGAACAAGCTGGTGGCCAGGTATGACCTGACCGAAAGCATCATGATTAAAATGAACTATATCAAAGATGCAGACCTGGAAAAAGAAGTGCGCTACCTTCTGAAAAAGATTAACCGCCAAATCATTGAGCTGGAAAAAGTGATGGCCGAGCATGCGGTCTCCCTGGCGCTGCAACCCGCGTCAGAAATTAAAATAACCGAGAACATATCATCGGTTACAGACAGATATATTTATATAAGGATCTATCAAAGCCTGAAAAGATTTTTGCCGGTGCATATGGTGGCCTTTCAGCAGAGCACGTCTCCAAAGCTGAGGGAAATGTTTAAGACCTTTCTCCTTGAGGAAATGGATTTATTCGAAAGGTTTCAGGATTTCGGCCGGAAAAGTAATCTTTTGCCCCCCCAACCGGAGTATGTAAATGAGAAATTAGTGGAACGGATAAAACCTACCGTCATGGAAGCAGCCTAGATGTGGAACAAACTGAGCTCCAGATATGAGGCGATTGAGTTTACCAAATTATATGGCAAACTTCGCCAGGGATTCCGATTTAAAAGCTGTCATAGCTCTTGGTCAAAGTACGATCCGCAAACATATTCAGGAGCTGGAAAAACTAATGAAAAAATTTGCCATACCCGTGCCTAGCCAGCCCCCTGAATCGGAAAATACCGCCCGACCGCTGGATGCCATCTCGGACAGGTATATCTACCGGCAGATTCTCCAAGGAATCCAATCCTTTTTGCCGGTGCATATGGTTGCCTTTCAGCAAAGCGTTAACCCTGAAGTGCGGAAGATCTTTAAAAGCCTGCTCATTGAAGAGATTAATATCTACGAAAATTTTGTTACCTACGGGCAGCTTAAGGGCTGGGTGCTGAAACCGCCTTCTTTCAAAGGATAGAGGGGGTAAGGACACTTGTAATATTTATTAATACTTTTGTAAATTTTATTTAAGATATGGTAAAAATCATTTAGTAATCCCCTGCTAAAATTTTCATGAATAGAGACAGGGGAGGTCATAGCAATGAAAGCAACAGGCATTGTCCGCAGAATTGATAATTTGGGCAGGCTGGTAATACCCAGGGAGGTCAGGAAAAGTTTGCTTATCCGGGAGGGAGATTCCCTGGAAATTTTTGTGGGTAGCGAAGGTGAAATTATCCTCCAGAAATTTTCATATATCAAAAAATTGAGCGATTTTGCGGCAAAATATGCCGAATCCCTGCATGAATCCGTCGGCCATATAGCCTGTATTGCCGACCGGGACCAGATAATTGCCGTTTCCGGAAGACCAAAAAAAGAGTTTTTGCATAAGAATATCGGTGAGGCCGTGAAAAAAATAATGGAGGAAAGAAGGGCGGTGCTGATCAATAAGAACGGGGGGCGCAACTGCTGCACGATTTTTGCGGAAGAAGGCAACAGGTACGCAGCCGAGGTCATCGCGCCAATCATGGTCGAAGGCGACCCAATCGGCGCGGTAATTTTAGCCTCCGGAGAACCGAATGCCAGGTTTGGCGATTTGGAGCTCAAGTCGGCTGTAACTGCCGCTTCCTTTTTATCCAAACAGATGGAACAATGAAAAATGGGCCGGCCTTGTTATGACGGACAACCCGGTTCTTATTGGAGGGGCAGGGGGCTTTCTTTCTCGGTGTCTCCCGGCTCCTCCTTTTTGTTTGATTTGCCCCTGGCCAGTGAAGCAAAGATGCCGCAGAAACAAAGAACCATAAAAACCACAAAGCTGCTTTTGACGCTGAGCAGGAAGGGATGATGGTATGCGGGCGTAATCTGTACTTTTCCCACGTTGACGGAGAGCACCAACATGACAAGCCCCATGCTGAGCAGTTGGCCCAAGAGCCGCATGGTGGACAGCGTTGCTGAAGCTACGCCGTAAAAAATTTTTTCCACGGAACTCATGATGGCATAAGTATTTGGCGATGAAAAAAGAGCCAACCCCAAACCAATTATTATTAAACTTAGGATGATGAATCCCAGCGCTGTCTGCGCATTTAAAAAGATGAGCAGCAAAAGGCCGGCGGAAACAATGCCCATGCCTGAGGAGGCGAGGATTTTCGGGTCAATTCTGTCCGCCAGCCTGCCTGCCGCAGGTGAAAAGGCCGCCATGACAATGGGCTGTGCGACCAGGATCATTCCTGCACTTTGCGGATCGAGCCCTTTAATATATTGCAGGTAAAGGCTGAGCAGGAAACCTACGGCAAATGTTGCGCTGTAATTGATTAATGCAGCCAGGTTGGAAAAGGCAAAAACCCTGTTTCCGGTAAAAAGGCTTATCTTTAAAACAGGGTTTTCCACCCTTTTTTCCCACCAGATGAATAAGAAGATGCCCGCAGCTCCGGTTAGAGACAGCCACAAGTTTGTCGACAGGCCGAACGTCAGCAAGGCAATTGCCATGCTCAAAATTAGCGAACCCGTTAAATCAAGTTTTTCACCCTTTGCTTCGGCCCACTCCCCTTTTAATTTCCGGAAAACGAGGAATATTGCCAGCAAGCCAAAAGGGATATTGATCAGGAAAAGACTTCTCCACCCGAGATACTGAGTTAACAGCCCGCCCACGATCGGCCCCAGCGATAACCCCAGGTATGTGGAGGCAACATTGATTCCCAAGACTTTGCCCCTTTCCTTCAAAGGAAATACGGATATCAGTATGGCTATGTTTGTTCCATAAATCATTGAACTTCCGATTCCCTGTAAGGCTCTAAAGAAAAGAAGCTGGGGGACAGAGGCGGCGAAAGCACAGAGAAGCGAAGAAAAAGTATAAAGCGAAATACCATAGGAAAAGATTCTTTTTCTTCCGTAAATATCTGCAGCTTTTCCAAAGGGAACAAGAAAGACTACTGATCCCAGGAGGTAAGCGGTAGCTACCCAACCCAATAAAAGAGCATCTGCAGAGAACTCCTTCCCGATGGTGGGAAGGGCAATATTTATGGATGAACCCATAAAGGGCACCAAGAAGGCGCTCAGCGTGGCAACTATTAAAGCTGCCCTTTTGTTTGGATCCGGCACAATCGTTCATCCTTTCAAGATTTTGCAGTTCAAATAACAGTATACCACTTTGCCGTAAAAAAGCACAGAAGCAGAAAATTTCTGAGGCAAGGAAAAGATGCCCGGCAACTTCTAAATTACGGGCGTATCTTTTTGGTATTTGTTACGTTATAAGGTAAGAAGAATATTTTTTGTCTAATTATGTAGAAGGAGATTGTCATGAAATTATATTCTAAATTATATTCTAAAAGTTGTCTTCTAACTCTGGCTTTGATCTTGGTTTTGGGGGCGTGTCTACCTGTCGCACGGGCTGCAGAAGGGATAAGCATTTCTGTGGACGGCTTAGTTGTGGAAACGGATGTGCCGCCATTTATTGACAATAATGGCCGGACGATGGTCCCGGTACGCTTTGTTTCCGAGGCCCTCGGCTGCGGGGTAATCTGGAACGCGGAAAATCAGCGGATTAAAATATCCCGGACCGGGATATGGGTGGAGCTTTTTATCGGTCAGAAGACCGCTTATGTTAACGGGACGGCAGTGGAAATGGATACTACGGCTGTTCTCCGGAAGGGGCGTACCATGGTTCCCTTGCGCTTCCTGGCGGAAACATTCGGACTTGAGGTCGACTGGAACGAAGCCCGGCGGACGGTAGCCATCAAGTCGTCGGCGCCTCCTGAAGAATCCTCTCCGGAGGAGCCGCCTCCGGAAGGACCCTCCCCGGAGGAGGACCCAAACCCGCGGGTGGGCATTGTTAGCGGCAATTCAGTAAATATCCGTTCCGGCCCGGGGACGGACTACGACCGCTTAACCCAGGTCAACGCGGGCACCCGCCTGACAGTATTGGCGGAAAAAGGCGGGTGGTTGCAGGTGGAGATTCCCGGCGGAGGCAAAGGCTGGATTTTGGGAGATTATGTTGATTTCCAGGATCCCGCGTCGCCAGGGAATGTTAATCTGGGGGGTAATTATACCATGCCTTCCGGTGCCGCCTCTTTTGCCCTGGTCATGAAAGATTCCGTCAATGTCCGCACTTCCCCCAGTCAAAGCTCTTCTGTTATCGCCCAGGTTTCTTCGGGGCAGCAGCTGGAAGTTACGGGAAAGCAGAACAACTGGCTGGCCGTGCGGCTTCCCGACGGCCGGAGCGGCTGGATTGCCGGTTGGCTGGCAGCTGTGGGATATGATACTCAGAAAAAAGAAAATCCGGCGCCCGGAGGCAGGCCCGCGGAGCTGATCAGCCGCTGGAGCCCGGGAGGGCAAAACGCTGCTTCCGACCTGCCTGTGCTTACCGACGTGGAGGTGGAGAAGACCGGCGACGGGATTCTTTTAAAAGTGAGCGCGGCTTCCTACTTGGCGTTTCCTTCTTCGTTCCGTCTAAACAATCCCTCCCGCCTGGTGTTTGATTTTAATGCCAACCTAGGGGAAGACTCAGCAGCCCCCACGCTGCAAGCCAATTGGGGACCCGTTACTTCGTTTCGGCTGGGGCAGTTTGACGAGAAAACCGTCAGAATCGTAGCTGACCTGCGGGATGCAGCGTCCTATGCCCTGGACCGGAGCTCTGACGGTCGGACGATCACCATCCAGATCCGTTCCGTTGACTCGTCCGGGAAGCTTATCGTGATTGATCCGGGGCATGGCGCGCTGCAAACATGGGGCGGCTCTGATCCGGGCGCTATCGGCCCCTCCGGACTGCGGGAGCGGGATGTTGTCCGGAGCATATCCCTGCAGCTAGGCAATATCCTTCTTAACGAAGGTTTTACAGTAATCTATACCCGGGAGGGCGAAACGGGGCTTTCGCTGGAAGACAGGGCATGGGTTGCCGGCATTTCCGGAGCGGAGCTGCTGGTCAGCATTCACGCCAATGCTTCCACAGACCGCTCCATGTCGGGAACCATGACCTTTTACCATGCCCCTTGGGGATCTGATCGGGAGGATCAGATCAGCCAAAGAAAAAAACTGGCCAATTATATCCAGTCTGAGCTGCTGAACCGCCTGCAGCGGGAGAATAAGGGTGTCCGGGAGGCAAATTTCGCTGTATTGCGCAACTGCCCTGTTCCGGCAGTGCTGGTGGAGGTTGCTTTCATCTCCAACCCGGAAGAGGAAAAACTCCTGGCTGACCAGGTCTTTCAGAGGCGGGCTGCCGAGGCTATTGCCCTGGGGATTAAAAGATACCTTACCGCGCGCTGAAAAGGTCTTGGCATGGAGATTGAACCCAATTTGCACCGCGTAGGGCAAATTTTGCCGATCTTTTTTTGCGGTAGTGGTGTATAATTGTACAAGATAGGAGGTGCGCGCTTGAAAAAAGCGGTAATTGAAACGGAAAAAGGGACCATGGTGGCGGAGTTGTTTGAGAAAGACGCACCTGGAACAGTGGCCAACTTTGAGAAACTTATTAAGGAAGGTTTTTACGACGGGCTGACTTTTCACCGGGTCATTCCCAACTTTGTCATCCAGGGCGGATGCCCCTACGGCAACGGTACCGGCGGGCCCGGCTATACCATCAAGTGCGAAGTGGAAAATAACCCGAACAAACATCTGCGCGGAAGCCTTTCCATGGCCCATCGGGGTAAGGATACGGGAGGCAGCCAGTTTTTCATCTGCCACAGCCCGCAGCCCCACCTCGACGGTATGCATACTGTTTTTGGCAGGGTGATAGAAGGGATTGACGTTGTCGATCGAATCGTCCAGGGAGATAAGATGCTCAAGCTGCATATCGAAGAGGATTAGCAGCTTTCTTGCATTATTTTTTTATTTGTGGTAAAGTTACTATTGGTGTTGAAAAGATGTGAAGAACTAAAAACGAACTTTTAAGCCTCCTTTTGGTTTAACCTGCTTAAAAAGAAGTTTGATGTTATTCCGCTTTTTGCTCCAAAAAGAAAACCTCAGGGAGGCTGACAGATGACAGGCAAAGTAAAATGGTTTAATGCGGAAAAAGGTTACGGTTTTATTGAAAGCAATGGAGGCGGGGACGTTTTTGTTCATTTTTCCGCTATTAAGGGCGAAGGATTCAGGACCCTCGAAGAGGGCCAAAGCGTCGAATTTGACGTTGTTGAAGGCAACCGCGGCCTGCAAGCGGCAAATGTTATCCGCCTGTAAGGCATAATAATCCGGCACGGAACTAGGCAAGGCATTTCCGCTTTTTGAAGGAAATGCTTTGTTATTTGCAAACCGGCAATTTTTACTCTATGAGGATGGGGAACTTATATGGCAGAAGCAGACAGATTGCAAAAGCAGATTGAGTTTATATTGGAAATCGATAAACTCAAGGAAGTTTACCGCCGGAGTTTTGTTACGGGCAGCAAGAAGGCGGAAAACGATGCCGAGCATTCCTGGCATCTGGCCCTCATGAGCATCCTGCTCCTGGAATATGCCCGGACGAAGCAAGGAGAGCCGGACCTTCTGCGCGTCTTGAAAATGGTTCTTGTCCATGATCTGGTGGAGATCGATGCCGGCGATACCTATTGCTACGATGAGGAGGCCGCCGGAGACAAACGCCTTCGGGAGGAGAAGGCCGCGGAGAGGCTCTTTAACCTGCTCCCTCCGGATCAGGCCGCGGAGTTCCGCTCGCTGTGGGATGAATTTGAGCAGCGCCGCACTCCGGAAGCTCTTTATGCGGCCGCGCTGGACCGCCTGCAGCCGGTGCTGCTCAATTACCATACCCAGGGCAGGTCCTGGAAAATGCACGGAATAACGGCAGAGCAGGTCCTGGAGCGCAACAGCCTGATCAAGGAAGGAGCTCCCGAGCTTTGGGCATACGTCCGGGAGATAATCCGCAAAGCTGTGGAAAAAGGATATCTTTCAGGAGGACGTGACAGATAAAAATTAATGTGTTATAATAATAAGCGAAGTCCTACGGAGAGATGGCTGAGTTGGACGAAGGCGCTCGCCTGGAAAGCGAGTAGATGGGGCAAAACCCTGTCTCGAGGGTTCGAATCCCTCTCTCTCCGCCATTTGTTAAAAATTTGGCCGTGCTAGACGGGGAGGTAGCGGTGCCCTGGACCTGCAACCCGCTAGAGCAGGGTTGAATTCCTGTCCTCGGCCTTTACTTTGCAGGGTCTGCCCCTGGTAAGTGGCGAGGAAGCTCTGGTCCTGTGCGGCGCGAGCCCATGAACCCCGTCAGGTCCGGGAGGAAGCAGCGGTAAGTGGATCCTTGCGGGTGCCACAGGGTTGCTGGGGCCGAGCAAACTGCCCGGGTTACGCCTGGGGGGTAAGGTCAAAGACAGGTGCACGGCCTGTTAATTTTTCTGGGTGGAAGGAAAAGCAGTTCTACGGCTCCTTCCGCCTTTTTCGTTTCCGGGGTTTTAGACATATGCAGGAATACGCCTTGGCCGTAGCGAAATTAATTACCAAAAAACCGGGAAAAATAATGACAACGATTGTCTGACGAGGTGACTTTGGCCATGCTCTCCCCAAAAGGCAAGACCCCCTATACCGCGCTTTACCGCCAATGGCGTCCCCAACTTTTTTCCCAGGTTGTGGGACAGGAACATGTTACCCGCACCCTGCAGAACGCGCTTGCCAGTTCGAGGGTAGCCCATGCCTACCTCTTTTGCGGGCTCAGGGGGACGGGCAAAACAACTATGGCCAAATTGCTGGCCAAAGCCCTTAATTGTCTGGAAGGTGTCAGCAAAGAGCCCTGCAATACCTGCCGCTCCTGCCTGGAGATCGCCGAGGGGCGCAGCCTTGATGTTATCGAAATCGATGCAGCCTCCAACCGGGGCATTGACGAAATCCGGGATCTGCGCGAAAAAATCCGCTATGCCCCGGCTTCAAGCCGCTACAAGGTTTATATCATCGATGAAGTGCATATGCTTACAAATGAGGCTTTTAACGCGCTTCTCAAGACGTTGGAGGAACCTCCTCCGGGAGTGGTCTTTATACTGGCAACCACTGAAGTTCACAAGCTTCCCCTTACGGTGGTCTCCCGTTGCCAGCGTTTTGAATTTCATCTTCTTGAGGCGGAGCCCCTCGGCGCCCACCTGGCGCAAATCTCCCGGGAGATGAATTTTTCCATCGATAAGGAGACCTGCATCCTGCTGGCCCGCCTGGCGGAAGGCTCGGCGCGGGATGCCCTGGGCTTGCTGGAACAGTGCCGGGCATACGGCGGTGAACGGGTTGATTACGAGGAAGCCCTGGAAATTCTGGGCCTTGCCCACCCGGAAATAATTTACCGGCTGCTCTGCTCCGTTGCCGCGGAAAATATCGGCGACGGCCTGGCCATTCTAAGCGAAGTCGTCAGCAGGGGAAAAGATTTGCACCGTTTTCTGCGAGAACTCATACTCTATCTGCGCAAGCTGCTTTTGCTTCAGGCGGAGAACGGGGAGCAGTTCCTGGAGGATGTTCCCGGGTTTAAACCGTACCTTTTGGAACAGAGGCATACCTTTGACCATACAGTCCTTTTGGAAATGCTGGAGATCCTGCAGGAGCTCACTTTTCAGATGAAGGGGGCCTCCCAGCCGCTGTTCCTTCTGGAGCTCGCCTTTTTGCGCCTTATCAGGGTCTACCGCTTCCGGAACTATCTTTCCCCCGGGGAGCTGTTCCGCCGCCTTGAGGAGCTGGAAAGCAAACTGCAGGACGTCGGCCTTTCCCTGGCAGAATCCGGGGATAATCCTCCCTGGGAGCCGGAAGAGCCGGCAAAGCTTCCCTGCGAGCCCGTCAGAAACAGCAAAAAGGTTTTACCTCCCAAGGAAACTCCTAGGGAAACTTTTAAGGAAACTTCCAGAGAAATTCCCGGAGAGGCTTCCCCCCGGGCTGCCGGGAAAAAAGGCGGGAACAGGGGACCGGAATTTTCCTTTAAAGGGCTGCTAAGTAAGCAAAACCAGCCGCCTTTGCCGGAGGATCCGCCTCTTCCGGAGCCTCCGCCCGAAGAGGAGGCAGAGATACCCCGGGGCAGGCTTTCCTCGCTCCTTGCAGAAAGTCCTCCGGAAAAATCCCCTTCCGCTGCTGCCCCTTCCCGGCGAAGCAGGGGCGAGAAAACAAAAGGGGCAGGCTATGCGTCTTTAAAAGAAGATCCGTTTCTTGAGCAGGTGCTGGATCTCTTTAAGGGACGCCTCATTGATACATGAAAAGATGGCTTTAGAAAGTTTTGAGGCTTAAAAAGAAAGGGGTAGGATGAGATGAACGGAAAAATGGGAAAAATGCTCAAGCAAGTGCAGAAAGCCCAGGCGCAAATTTTAAAACTGCAGGAAGAGCTTGGCCGGCGGACCGTGGAGGCTACCAGCGGCGGAGGTGCGGTGCGCGCCGTCTGCAGCGGAGCTAAAGAGCTTCTCGAACTGCATATTGACCCCGAGATACTTAAAGAAGAAGAAGCGGACGTGGAAATGATTCAGGATCTCGTTATTACCGCGGTGAATGAGGCCCTTCGGGCTGCGGATAAAATGGTGGCCGACGAAATGGCAAAAATTACCGGGGGTATGGGTTTGCCTCCCAATATGCTTTAAGACAAAGGGGATAAGCTGCAATGATTTTTTCTCCAGCTATTTCAAGGCTTATCGAGGCGTTCCGCCGCCTGCCCGGTATCGGCCCGAAAACAGCGCAGCGCCTGGCCTTTTATGTCCTTTCCATGAAAAAGGAAGAAGTGGCGGAGATCGCCGGTGCTCTTCTGGAGGCTAAAAAAAGAGTCCGGCAGTGCTCCCGCTGCTTCAACTTGACAGAAGAGGAATTATGCCCCATCTGCCGCGATCCCCGGCGGGATGCCGGCTTGCTCTGTGTGGTCCAGGAAGCCCGGGATATCTACGTGATCGAAAAAACCGGACAATACAAGGGCCTTTACTTTGTCCTGCACGGAGCCCTTTCCCCCCTGGAGGGGATCGGCCCGGAAGAGCTGAAGATTCCCGTTCTTCTGGAGCAACTCCGCAAGGGCGAAGTAAAAGAAGTGATTATTGCCACCAACCCCAACGCTGAAGGGGATGCCACGGCCTTTTATATAGCCCAATCGGCAAAACCTCTGGATGTCAAGGTAATGCGCATCGGCTTCGGCCTTCCTGCCGGGGGGGATCTGGAATATGCCGACGAGCTGACCATGTCCCGCGCCCTGGAGGCGAGAAGAGAGATACTCTAACTATTTTGCTCCGGAAAAGAAGACCCGGATTGTTTGCCCTCGTGCTCTTTTGCATAAATGAGCACTTTTTTTATGTACTTTTTTGTCACCGGGAAAGGGGGAACCCCGCCGTACTTTTTCACGTTATGGGGACCCGCGTTGTAAGCGGCAAGTGCGCTTTCCCAATCCAGAAAAAGCTCAAACATCTCCTTCAGGTACCGCGCTCCCGCTTCAAGCTGCAAAAGGGGGTCTGCAGCAAGCCTTGCCGGTTCAAAACCCATTGCCCTCGCTGTTGACGGCATTACCTGGGTCAAGCCGATAGCCCCGCTGCTACTGCGCGCCCCTGGGTTCCAATTCGATTCCGCCTCGATCAATCCGAAAAAAATTCCTTCCGGTATACCGTGCTGCCGGGCAACAATAGCTGCCTGTTCCCGAAGATCCATTCAATACCACTCCTTCTTCACTGATTTCTGACTTCTAGTCAGTATATGCCCGCCTTCCGAATAATGTTTTCTTTTCCGGCCAATAATAAGGAGAAAAAGGAAAGGAGAAAATTGCCATGGGCCGCAAGGCGGTACTTGTCTTTATCCTTTTTCTTATTGTGAGCGGTATTTTTTTTATGCTTCCGGATACTTATTTTACCGCCAAGGAAAGCGATTACCGGCCGCTTTTTGTGATTATGGAAAAGGCCGGCGCTGCGGTTACAGGAGGAGAGCTGCACTACTGGGCTTCCCTTAAGGAAGTAGGCAGCGGAGAGTTTACGCTGCAGGATTTGGAAACCATTGCGGATGAGCTCGCTGTTAAACTGGCAGGACTGGGTGTGGAAGAAAGTGGAAAAGCACCAGTAAAGGAGGGGATGCATTTACTGGTACAGAGGGAGGGGCGGCTCTTTTGCGGAGCAGATATGAAACTGCTTCTCCAGCCGGTGGAAGGGGAAGGAGAAAGAACGGTTCATCTCCTTTTAATTCTTAGCGGAGAGCCCGGAAGTTTGGCGGAGCTGGCTGCCCGGGTCCCTGCCTTGCTGGCTGCCAACACGGTGGGAGGAACCATGTCTTTCTGTCTGAGCGGAGAGATCGACCGGGAGATGAAGACCGACGAGATGGAAGAACTTGCCCGCCTTCTCGTCCGGGAAATAGGAGGAACATATGGGCAGGGTATTTGTGACGGGCAGATGGTTAGCGTTACCGGATACTATCCCGGGCTGGGCCCTTATTTCCAGGCGGGTAGGGAACGTCTTAATTTGAATATTGCCCTGCGCGGCAATGACTTGGCCGGTAATACCCGCATTTGGGCAGGAACTCCCCTTATCTCCGGCTGGTACTGAACTCGCCCGGTGCCATTTCTCTAAAAGGGAGATGGCCACTTTTTAGTAAAGCAGGTGAACTGTTTGTCCAAGATCTATATAGAAGGAGGCGTTCCCCTCAAAGGAAGGATCCGGGTCAAAGGGGCGAAAAACTCCTGTCTGCCTATTATGGCTGCTTCCCTGTTGGTACCCGGGGAGATAACTCTTTGCGAAATTCCCGATCTGGAAGATGTCCGGACCATGACGAGCCTGCTGCGCCTCCTGGGGGTGAAAGTCCGCCACGATCGCCGGAATGAAAAAGTTGAGCTTGACTCCCGGCATCTGATTACCTGCACGGCCCCGTACGGTCCGGTGCGGCGCATGCGGGCCTCTTTTCTGGTTGCCGGGCCGCTGCTCACCCGTATGGGCAGGGCGCGCATTTCCCATCCCGGGGGGTGCGCGATCGGTGTGCGCCCCATTGACCTGCACTTAAAGGGGCTGGTAGCCATGGGCGCTGAATTTACTATGGGCGACGGCTTTATAGATATTGTTGCTCCGAGGCTTACCGGAGCGCATATTTACCTGGACTACCCCAGCGTGGGAGCTACGGAAAATATTCTTATGGCTGCTGTCCTTGCTTCCGGGACAACGCGTATTGATAATGCTGCTGCTGAGCCGGAGGTGGTGGACCTGGCCAATTTTTTAAGCTCTTTGGGGGCCAGAATTGAGGGTGCGGGAAGCTCTCTGATTACCGTTGAAGGGGTGAGCTCGCTGAAGGGAGGCCTGGCGAAGCCTTATACCGTCATTCCGGACCGCATTGAGGCCGGAACGTTTATGGCTGCCGCGGCCATGACCGGGGGCGATCTTATTATTGAAAACGTTATTCCCGGCCACCTCACCGCGGTTAGTGCCAAGCTGACAGAAGCCGGAGCCGAGGTGGAAACAGCGGACAGCAGAACAATCCGGGTCCGGCCGCGCGGTCGCCCCAGGGCAGTGGAAATTAAAACGCTGCCTTACCCTGGCTTTCCCACAGACCTCCAGCCCCAGTTCATGGCTCTTCTCACCCTGGCTCAGGGGACCAGCGTAATCCGTGAAACTGTTTTCGAGAAACGCTTTACCCAGGTGGAAGAACTTGCGCGCATGGGCGCGCGGATTCGCATTGAAGGGCGCAGCGCCATTATCACCGGCAGACAGTTTCTGCAGGGAGCTGCCGTGCGCGCTGCGGATCTGCGGGGAGGGGCCAGCCTGGTCCTGGCCGGGCTGGCAGCCCGGGGGATCACCGAAATCCGGGGGTTGCACCATATCCGCCGGGGGTACAGCCGGCTGGTGGGGAGGCTTCGCTCCGTCGGCGCGCGCATCTTTATCTCCCCTTGATTGAGCGGCTGTCCGCCTTAGTGATCGTTGAGCAGCCGCACTTCCGTCTCCCTGTAATAAAACTGCAAAATCTCAGGAAAAGTGTAACCCTGTGAAGCCATCCCGTCTGCGCCGTACTGGCAAAGGCCCACACCGTGGCCGTAACCCCTGGTGTAAAAAATGATCCGGTCGCCTTCAGCCTGCCAGCGGAAATAAGTTGAAGGGAGCCCTAAAAGGCGCCGGATCTCCTCCCCACGGTAAAGCTGCCCGGAGTTGCCGATTCTAAGGAGCATATTCCGGCCGCTGCCGCTCCTGGACACTACTTCCATGAGGGGAATATTGCCTTCCCCGAGAACAGGAAGGGCACCTGATTCCTTCCTGAGCGCGGCAGCATAGGAGGCCGGATCCATCTCCTGCTCACCGGTATAATGGGGGGAATGGCGGCAAAAGTTGCACTCCACGCTCTGCAGGTACGGTACGTCGCCGCCTCCGCTCCAGGCTTCTGCAGCTGCCTCCGTTTCTCCGCCGCAGGTGGAATGATAGACCGTCTGGGCCAGATCCTCCCGGTACATCAAGACCGCGCCCCGTGTGGACTCCACGGCATTTAAAATCCTTTCCAGGTAAAAGGAAGCTTCTTTTTCAGGCCATTTTTCCGCAACTGTGCGGATATCCTCCCAGGCTTGGCAGCATGTGCTGCCGGTACAAAGGTCCGCGCCGGGGTTTTTGCTGCATCCTCCCTGACGGACTTTTACCAGGGCATAAGTACGCGCGATTATTGCCTGCGCTTTGAGCGCTTCCGGGTGAAAGGAGGCCGGCATTTCTGCTGCAACCACCCCGGCAATATATTCCTCCAGAGGCAGGTCCAGCATTTTTTTTTGTACTGTGCAGTAAATTTTTAGATCCCGCACCCACGCCTCCGAAGCGGGGAAATACTTTGCCGGTGCACCGTCCAGGGGCCTTATCCCCTCCCTGCTTTCCCATCTCCACCAGCCCCCCACAAGGGAAGCGGGAAGAAGAATAAGCGCCAGAAAGAGAGACAGGAGATAAAGCAAAAGTATTTTCCACAAGGTTTTTTCCTCCGGCTTAAATATTAAGCTATGAACCTATTTTATGTTACCCGCCGCGGGAATATTATCCATTACCGGATTAAAATCATTTTTTTGGGACATACTATCCTATCATAGATTTCATAGATTTCTTGAGGTGAAAGGTTATGCCTTTTTGGAGAAAAAAAACGGTCCAATTTTTTTGGAAGACAACTTTGAACATGCTCAGAAACGTGCTCAGAATTAAGAAAAACATTTCCCATAATGTTTCCGGCAGGGACAGGCATGCAGTAAAGAAAGCAAAAGCCCCAGGATCGGCAATAAAAAATGTCTTCTCCCGCCGCTTTCTCCATCTGGGCGGAATCTGCCTGGCGGTATTTGTGCTGCTTGCCGTTGTCCTGCCCCGGATGGGCCTTTTGCCGGCACCGGAGATCCCCGGCTTGGATAAAGAGGGGTCTAGTTTGCCAAATGACGGGCCGGCCGGCGAATTTGCCCTCGATGATAACGGTTCTTCCCCGGAGACAGGGGCGGAAACAAAGGGCAGTCCCAATTACCTCCCGGAAAGCCCGCCGGCTGCCGAAGAAGAGCCCCCTTTGTTATCCGGGGAATCTTCCGGGGAGGACGGGGATAACGGTGCGGAAAACTTTGCTTTGAATACCGGAGGTGAGGCTACCGCTACCGGAGACGAGGTTGCCGCTGCCGAAGATTATTTTCCCGCTTCCCCCCCGGCATTGCCCCTTCCCAGCTGGTATCTCCACACAGCCTATGGAGATTACACCAGCGAAATTTTACCCTCAGGAGGACTGATGCATCGCCGCACCAGGGGAGTCCTCCTTGCGGGGACGCCCGGAGCTTCTGTTTCGGCCATGTGGGACGGCGTTGTGGTAACTGCAGGTGAAAAAAGCTTTCCCTACGGAAATTTTGTTGTCCTGAAACATGAGGAGGGGTACAGCACCCTGTATGGGAATCTGCGCGAAATCTGGGTTAAAGAGGGAGAGGAGATCAGCAGGGGGGAAATTATCGGTCTTCTTCCCCATACCCCGGCGGCAAGAGATGGCGAACTGTCCGGAGATGGGGGTTCCGTTGAGCTAAACAGCCCGGACAGACAGGCGGCAACGCCTTCCACCGCGGAGCTGCCTTTCCATACCGTTGTCGGCGGCAGTTTTAACGGCCGCGCCGAAGAAAAGGGCGTAGGCGGTAAAGATCTTCAGCAGGATAAGGGACATTTTTCGGCAGCCTCCGACCGTCAAAGCGTGGAAAGGGCAGAGGGAGACAGCGAAAAGGACTCCTCCTTTCACCGGGGAAATCCTCTTCTTTACCTTGAATTGCGCCAGGGCAACCGTTATCTTGATCCCCTTCTATTCATTGGGCAAAGGAATTAATACGAAGAGCGCTACATATAAATTTACTAATGCCAGCTAAAGGGGGGCGGCCCCATGCAGGATTACATCATGCAGAGAGTAATCGATGTTGCCAACTATATTTTAGATACAGGCTATACAGTCAGACAGACAGCCCAAGTTTTTGGCGTCAGCAAGAGCACTGTGCATAAAGACGTTACGGAACGTCTTCCCCAGATTAATGAAAATCTAGCGCAGGATGTCCGCGTTGTGCTGGAAAAAAATAAGGCGGAACGCCATTTGCGCGGAGGAGAAGCGACCCGCCTGAAATACAGCTCTTTACGTCGGAAGCAAGCCGGATCTGCCCAGGAAAATGCGCTTTTAAAAGACTAATAAAAATTTTTACTAAAAAGGAAAAATAGGGAGGAATGTCGAAGTTTACCCTTGCAGGTCTTTTCAGGGTTCTGTTATACTATCTATGCGCAAGGGGAGAGGTGCAAAGGAAGTGGCCTGGTCAGCAGATATGGGGATCGACCTCGGTACGGCAACGATACTGGTTTATTTAAAAGGCAAGGGGATTGTGCTGAATGAACCTTCGGTAGTAGCAATTGATTATCAGGAAAGGAAAGTTCTGGCCGTTGGAGAACTTGCCCAAAAGATGCTCGGGCGCACCCCGGGTAACATTATTGCCATCCGTCCCCTGCGTGAAGGGGTTATCGCTGATTTTGACGTTACAGAAGTTATGCTTAAGCATTTTATATACAAGGTCTGTAAAAAACGGCGCATCTTCAGACCTCGTGTTGTGGTCTGCATTCCCGTGGAAACCACCGCGGTAGAAAAGAGAGCGGTTATTGAAGCTGTGACGCGCACCGGTGCCAGGGAAGCCTATCTCATTGAGGAACCCCGTGCTGCTGCGCTGGGAGCCGGACTGGAGATTTTTCAGCCGAGCGGGAGCATGGTTGTTGATATTGGCGGAGGGACTACGGATATTGCCGTAATCTCCATGGGGGAGACGGTGGTCTCCTGCAGCGTCAGGGTTGGAGGGGACAAGTTGGATGAAGCTATTGTCCGCTACATGAAGAAGGAGCATAGCCTCCTTATCGGTGAGCGTTCCGCGGAAAGGCTGAAAATTGAAATCGGTTCTGCCTTGAAAGGGGAACGTTCCCTTAAAATGGAAATCAGGGGGCGCGACCTAATTAACGGTTTGCCCCGCTCCCTGGAGGTTTCTACAGAGCAGGTGGTTGAAGCTATCAGCGAAACCCTCTGGGTTATTGTCCAGGGCGTTCGCCAGGTGCTGGAAAAAACTCCGCCCGAGCTGGCCGGCGATATTATTGAAAAGGGTATTGTGCTTACCGGAGGAGGAGCCATGCTGGACGGGCTGTACAAACTTATTGCCCAACATACAGGCGTCCCCACCTACCTGGCTGAAGACCCTATCGGGAGTGTAGCCAAGGGAACCGGCCTGGTCCTGGAAAACCTGGATCGCCTGGCCGACAGCCTTATATCAAACAGGAACATTACTCCGGCTTAAAGAAAGCATAAGTGAAACTGCGGGGACGGTTCGAGCGTCTCCGCACCTTAGAAAGCGCACCGTAGGAAGTGGGAAGACGATGGAACCGTCCCCTGCTTCGCTGTATGGGTTGGCTAAAGATGAATAAATATGAATACGTAGGACATTTGCATATTCATTCCAGTCTTTCGGATGGAAGCGGTTCCATACGGGAGATTGCCCGGGCAGGGCGGGAGGCGGGATTGGATTTTATTGCCGTCACCGATCACAACACCCTGGCCGGTAAAGAGACGGGTTTTGAGGGCTGGCAGGACGGTATCCTGGTTCTCGTGGGCGTTGAGTTGGGCTATAAGAAAAATCACTATATTGCCTTCGGGGTGGATAAGCCAATTTCAGCAGACGACAGCGACCCCCAAAAAACAATCGACGCCGTCAACGCCCAGGGAGGCTTCGGCTATCTCGCTCACCCGGGTGAAAAGCCCAACCCTGCGTTTCTCGGGGGCAGCTTCTATGCATGGGACAGTTGGGATGTTGAGGGTTTTACCGGGCTTGAAATCTGGAACTTTAGTTCAATTTGGAGGGAGGCATACCGCAACAAACTTGCAGCCCTCTTTTGGTATTTTGTTGATCGCCATCGCGGCGCGCGCTATCCGGAACCGGAAACTCTGAAAAAATGGGATCTCCTTGCCGCCAAGAGGCCGGTGGTGGCCTTCGGCGGGACTGATGCACATGCTTTTCCGGTTAATTTAGGTATTTTAAAGTTTTCTTTGTTTGCCTACAATTTCCTTTTCCGCACCGTTAATACCCATTTGCTTTTGGATGAAGAACTCAGCCGGCAGTCCGGCAGGGCGCTGGAGCAAGTGCTGGAGACGCTGCGCAGGGGGCGATTTTTTATCGGCAGCGACCATCTTTCCCCGGCCCGGGGATTTCGTTTTGATGCTTTCAGCGGGGAGGAAAAGAGCGCGGGCATGGGCGACCGGATGCCCTTTGCCCCCAATACGGTGTTGCACGTTGTCTCCCCCTCCAGGCGCGGACTGGTGCGAATTCTCTGCAACGGAAAGGTCGTTTGTGAGAGCCGGCAGAAGGCCGTAGCTTTTAAGGTCCTGCAGCCGGGAGTATTCCGAGTGGAGGTTTACTGGCGCCCGCGGCTGGGAAAGCCCGTTCCCTGGATCTACAGCAATCCCATTTACTTTTATTAAATTTTCTTAATGACGTAACCAAAATTGTTTTGTCCCGTCTTATAAAAAGGACACAAGATTTTTTAGTTTTTCAACCTGGAAAGGCAGGAATAGATCATGCATTTTTTTACACCGGCCGCGGCTTTTTTTCTGGCCCTTGCCCTAACACCGTTGATGCGGCGCCTTGCTTTTCGGTATGGCGTCCTCGATTACCCCGACCAGCGCAAGATCCATGGACAGGCCATGCCTTTGCTGGGGGGTGTCGCCGTTTATCTGGCTTTCTGGCTTGTCGCGGGGCTTGCCCTCTTTTACCTGCAGGGAAACGGGCGTTTCTGGGGCCTTTTTTTGGGCAGCACGCTCATTCTGGCCTTGGGCCTGTACGACGATATCCGGGGGCTTTCCTATCGGGCAAAGTTTGCCGGACAGTTCGCTGCAGCCCTCATCTTGCTGGCTTTTAATATTAAAATTGAATTTATTACCTTCCCTTTTCAAAGCATGGTTTTTTTGGGAATATTTGTTGTTCCCCTGACCCTGATCTGGGTTGTGGGCGTTACCAATGCCGTCAATCTAATTGACGGAGTGGACGGGCTCGCCGCGGGCGTTTCAGCTATCGCCGCCATAGTTATGGTTGCCTACACCTGGGGTGAGTTTCCCCTGCTCTCTATCCTTTGCTTGATTCTGGCCGGCGCTGCCCTGGGGTTTCTGCCCCTTAATTTTCCACCGGCGCGCATTTTCCTGGGCGATACGGGGAGCCTTTTTCTGGGCTTTATGCTGGCAGGATTTTCCATTATGGGCGCTACCAAGCAGATTACCCTTACCACGCTGTTTATCCCCATGCTGATCCTCGGCCTGCCCATTACCGACACCTTTTATGTTATGTGGCGCCGCCTCAAGAGCGGACGTCCCATTTTCCAGGCTGACCGGGGCCATATCCATCACAAGCTTCTGGGGCTGGGGCTTACTCCCCGGCAGACGACAATCGCCCTCTACCTCATCAGCCTATATTTCGGCGGAGCGGCTATCTTTTTTCACCAGTTCACGAGGCCGGCGGTTTTATGTTTTATCCCGGTAACCTTTTTCCTTTTTCTGCTGGGGCTTAAGCATGTGGATGCCCTTACCGTTTTTCAGCGGAATGCAGAGGGGTTCTCCAACCGGTCCCGGCAGCAAAGAAAAGGATGAAAATAATAGGAGGATGATTTGCAGCTTATGACTTCAATAAAAGTACTGAGCATTGTCGGTACAAGGCCGGAGGCCGTAAAAATGGCCCCGCTGGTCCGACTTTTGCAGGAAACCGGGGAAATTGAGTCCGTTCTATGCCTGACAGCACAGCACCGGGAGATGCTCGACCAGGTGCTTTCTCTTTTTCAGCTGGAACCCCATTATGACCTGGATATTATGAAGGAGGGCCAGAGCCTGACCCATATTACGGTGCGGGCGTTGGAAGGCCTGGAGAAGGTTCTGCAGGCGGAAAAGCCGGATTTCGTCCTGGTGCAGGGGGATACCACCACTACTGTTGCCGGGTCCCTGGCCGCGTTTTATCAAAAAATTCCTGTGGGCCATGTGGAGGCGGGATTGCGCACGGGAGAGCGGTATGCGCCCTTTCCCGAGGAGATCAACAGGCGCCTGAACAGCGTTATGGCGCAGCTTCACTTTGCTCCCACCAGCCTGGCAAGGGAAAACCTCCTGCGGGAGGGGATTGATCCGGGAACCATTTTTCTTACCGGAAACACCGTTATCGATGCCTTGCAGACCACTGTGCAGCCTGCTTTCAGCTTTGCCGATCCCATACTGCAAAAGCTGGACTTTTCCCGTTACCGGATCCTGCTGGTGGAAGCCCACAGGCGTGAAAACCTGGGAGCGCCCATGGAATCCATTGCTCTGGCTCTGCGGGACTTGCTGGAGGCTTTTCCCGATACCTTTCTTGTCTTTCCGGTGCACAAAAATCCGGAGGTGCGCCGGGTTGTGTTCCATGTTTTGCAGGATCACCCGCGGGTGCTCTTACTGGAACCCCTGGACACTTTCTCCTTCCATAATTTAATGGCCCGTTCTTACCTTATCCTGACAGATTCGGGGGGGATTCAGGAGGAAGCTCCTTCCCTGGGCAGGCCCGTTCTCGTTCTCAGGCGCGTCACGGAGCGTCCCGAAGCCCTGGAGGCGGGAACTGCTCTGCTGGCAGGCACCGGGAGGCAGGAGATCGTTTCCATGGCCTCACGCCTCTTGAGGGAGAAAGCAGCCTACGAAGCCATGGCCCGCGCCGCCAATCCCTACGGCGACGGCCGGGCTTCCCGGCGCATTTGCGAGGCAATTCTTTACTATTTCGGCTTGCGTCCGGCCCCGCCGGAACCCTTTGAGCCGCCTGTCAGCCGGAACTAAACCGCAAATTGTAAATGAGGCACAATATCAGGGACAACCGGAGCGAAGCGGAGTGAATGGCGAACATTGAAAAAACAAACGATGGTTATATTTTTAAGTGCCATTATTTTACTCGGCCTTGTCGTGGCGCTGGGCGAGGCCTGGAACCGCGTGCAAGTGGAGGCGGGCAACCTGCACACGGAGATTCTCGTGGAGTACGGAGAGTTTGTGGAGCAGGTTAACCGCCACAGCATGGGGCGCTTTAGCGTTGAAGAGGCCTTGGCAGCCTTCAAGGCAAGCGGAATCGGAGGGGTGCTCTTTAAAGAGCAGTCCCTGGATGATCTGGCCCGGGGGGGACAGCTGCAGGTCTTTAGGGGTGCACAGCTTCTGGCCGCCTCCAAAAGCGGCCGTTTGAACGATTACCTGCCGGGGTTTGCCGCTCTGGACTCTTTTAATCCCTATCACCTTTACGTGGAGATTCCGGAGCCGGCCCTCTGGGAACGGGTTTCCTTCCACCTAAGGAGCAAGGTCCCGGGGACAATTATCCATCAAGAACCGAAAGGGCCTGAAGGCGCGTCAGGGAACGCTGCCCCTTCCTGTGGGGGGATCCTTTCCGTCCCGCTGGAGGAGGAAATGCTTAGCGAGGTAGGGGTCGGCTTTCCCAGGGCAGAGATGGAAAGCGTCCTTGCCATGGGCATGAATATCTATTTGCAAATATACGGCTGGCCCGGGGACGAGCAAAGCATTCCGGAGGTTTTCGGGGATTTTCAAGAGCTTCCGGGAGTGAGGGGAATTCTTTTTTTGGGCGCCAATCTGCCCGGTTTCCCGGGGCACACGGCTCTTGCCGCCTCTGAGGTTGACCGTCTCGGCGTTCCGGTGGTAACCATCGATCTTTTCGAGCTGCAGCGCAGGCCCCTTCTTTCTCTGGTGCGCTCCTCGGCCAAAAAAGAGGTAATCCGGCTTCACGCCATCCCCCAGGAAGAACGGGACCTCCTTTCCAGGGAACGGGCGCTGTCCCGCTACCATTTGGCTGTAACTGAGCGCAACATTCGCCTTTTGCTGATCCGCTACGGGGGGAAGAATCTTTATGGCCTGCCGTGGCTGGAGGAAAATACCGGGTTTGTTGCCGATTTACGGGAAGGACTGGCCGCGGCCGGACATCCTGTGGGAACGGTTCTCCCTTATAAGAGCAGCGATTTTTCCTTTTCCAGGGCTAAAATATTTTTCATCAGCGCCGGTATTTTGGCCGCCGGAGTTTTGCTTCTCTTCAGGGCAGGGATGCAGGTAGCAGGCCTTTTGCTGGGGGCTGCCGGACTGGTGCTGGTGGGGTTTTTACTGGTAGCGGGGGGCAAGATTATGGGCATGGAGGGCATTGACCTGGCCCGCAAGGGGATGGCCCTGGCCGCCGGTATTATTTTCCCCCTGTTGGGGTTGTCCCTTTACAAATGCCGCTTCGGGGGAAAATCGCTGCTAAAGGCCCTTTATAGCCTGCTGGCCATTTCCGCTGTTTCCCTGGCAGGCGCGTTGCTTTCAGCCGGCCTGCTGGCGGAGATGACCTACATGGTCAAGCTGGACCAGGTCCAGGGTATTAGACTGGCGCTCCTTTTACCCCTGCCCCTGGCCTGGCTGTTGTTGATTGCCGGGGATGAAACATCCCTTCGAGGTATGGCCCGTAAATTTAGGGAGCTTTGGGATCGCCCCCTGTTTGCAGGTACAGCGGTTCTTGTCCTCCTGCTCCTTGCGGCAGCTGCCGTGGTCCTGATCCGCTCGGGGAACGAATCCCCTCTTGTCACGGAACTGGAACTGCGCGCCCGCTCTTTTTTGGGAGAGCTTCTGACGGTGCGCCCCCGGACGAAGGAATTTCTTTTCGGTCATCCTTTTTTGCTGGCCGCGCTTTACTGGGGATTAGGTAGCAGGCTCGGCATGTTGGCCGCGATCATGGGGATGGTCGGCCAGGTCTCTCTGGTCAACACTTTTTACCATCTGCACACCCCTCTGACCATATCCCTTTTGCGGACTGGCGGCGGCCTTGCCCTGGGAATTATCCTGGGCGTTGTTTTGGCTCTGGCTCCCAAAATATTGTGCAGGATTTGGGAGCGCCTGCCCGCGCGCGGGGAGTGAGAAGAAGATGTTTTTACTATGGAAAAGAGTGAGAGAAATTTACCATGGATATAAAAACATGTGTTAAACGGAAAAAGAAGATGTTTGGTAAAATGGGTATTTTTCGCCTTTCAGCATTGGTTCTTAGCGCCGCCGTTGTCTTTGGGACCGTTTTTTTCGCCCCTTTTCCCATGAATGCATCTTTCGGCGGCAACCTCCTGGGGTGCAGGGCCCTGGCTTCCGGCGGGGAAGTGTTTGCAGCCGGGCAGGAGGGGTCCGGCGTTGAGCGTCATAATCTTGCTCCAGGAGTGCTTTTTACCCTCTACCGGGGTTATAAAAATCTTGCCGGCGAGGATCTGCGGGTTTATGTTCTGGAGGTGGATCTGAACCGGCAGGATGTGGAGATCCTTCCCGTTGTGGCCGGTGACAGCCTGAGCGGAGCGGAGACGACGGCAGCTGCGGCAGCCCGCATGGGTGCAATTGCCGGCGTCAACGGCGGCTTTTATTACACGGAGGGGGGTAAGACCCTCCCTGTGGGGAACCTCATTATTGCCGGTGAGCCCTGGAGTATTTTGGACTACACGACAGCCTCGGCTGCTCTGTCCCGCTTTCCCGAAAAGGGAGGCAAGCTGGAGATGCTCACGGGGTATTTTGTCCCCCGGACAGAAGTGGCCTTCTCCGGAAAGAGCCTTCCCGTAACCACGATCAACAGCAGCTCCACAATCCCCGGAGTGCACCTTTTTACTCCCCGCTGGGGGGAGGCTGTGGAGGCTGCCGGAGGTTCCCTCCAGGTCGCGCTGAGCCCTGCCGGAGACAGCAGCTATACCGTGACAGCAGCAGGGACCGGCAGAATGCTTATCCCTCCCCGCGGGCTGGTGCTGCGTTTTATCGGAAATCCCTGGAGCGCGGAAGGAGAGCTCCTCCGTCAAGGAGAGGCGGTTTCTTTAACTTTTACATATGACCAGGGTTACTGGGGTGAGATTGAACATTTAATTACCGCAGGCCCTCTTCTCGTTGAGGATGGAGAACCGGTATTCCAGGCCATACAGGAAGGTTTTACGGGCAGCGTCCTTCTCCCCAATCCCCGGACAGCTATGGGGGTTACAGCTGATAACAGAGCTTTGCTGGTTGTGGCCGAGCGCTCCGAAAAGGGCAGCCGGGTCGGACTGACATTGGAAGAGATGTCGCTGCTGATGACCGGCCTGGGCGCGGTCCGGGCCATAGGCCTGGACGGCGGGGGTTCGAGCACATTTTATGCTGGTGGCCGGATTTGGAACAATGCCCGCAGTTCTCCCAGGGCAGTGGCCAACAGCCTCCTCGTTCTGACGGGGTTGAAGCTCTACCTGAACAACATCCGCATTTTTCCCGATGTTCCTCCCTATCTTGCCGAAGGAGGCAGAACCATGGTTCCCATCCGGGTGATCGTGGAGCATCTCGGCGCGCAGGTGGAATGGAAAAGTGAAACGCAAACTGTTTTCATCAGCCGGGAAAATCGCATTGTCAAACTGAATATCGGCAGCAAAGAGGCAGATGTGGACGGCGTCCCGGTTCTGCTGGAGGCACCCCCGGTCATCAAGTCCGGCCGCACCATGGTACCCTTGCGCTTTGTTGCGGAAAATTTGCAGTGCCGCGTGCACTGGGACGATCTTCGCCGCGCCGTGTACATTGCCGCTGACCGGTAAAAAAGAGAGCCGGCTGGAATATGCCTCTACAATGGTTGCTGATTTTAAGCGAACACTTTGTAAATGGAGTTTATGCAGTAGAGAATATATAAAAAGGGTTATCTTAAGGAGAAAGTTATGGCCTGTCAAGAAAAAAAACAAATCTTTTGCTGTTTTTCTTTGTTCTCCACGATTTTAGTCCTTTTTCTAATTATGGTCCTGGTGCCGCCTTCCGGAGCCTGCGCTTCCGAAGTTGCGGCACGGGTGGACTGGCAATTTCGAGATAATGTCTACGGTGCGCACCCCACAGACCTGGTCCTGCTGGATAACGGAAATTTGCTGATGGTTCTCAACGGCTCCTCCCATTCCCGCATCCTGGAGGTTTCCAGGGACGGCAGAATTGTCTGGAGCTATGAGGGGATCGCGGCCAACAGCGCGCGCCGGCTGCCAAACGGCAATACCCTGGTGGCTGATTCCGGCGCCCCGGGTTATCCCTTCTTTCCCCGCGTAGCCGAGATCGCTCCGGGAGGGGAGATCGTCTGGGAGAAGCGTTTTTCCTCCCGGTCCAGAGCGCCCCTGATGGCTGAACCCCTGGCGGACGGAACTATTCTGGTGACCGTCCGGGACCGGGTCTTTCAGCTGCTTAAGGAGGGAGGAGAAGGCTTCTCCATCTCCCGGGCGCAGCTCTTTTCCGGGCAGGGGAGGGATTTCTTCGGAAGCGACGCCCTGCAGCTCGTTTCAGCCCGGCAGCTGGACAGCGGCAATCTGCTCGTCATCGGGCAGCAGATCCGGGGCCAAGGAAGCGTTGTGGAAACCACAACTGCAGGCCAGGTTGTTGCCCGCTTTACCGGCCTGGAACAGCCGGTGGACGCCCTGCGCCTCTCCGACGGAGGAACCCTGATCCTGGACCTGGGCAGCTGCCAAGTGCTGGACTATGCCCCCTCCGGCGAACTGCGCGCCATCAGGAGCTACCGGCCTGTGATCAGCGAGCTTCCGGTGCTGAACCAGTGGAGAGGCTTTTTGCTTCCTTCCCGGCATGCCTTTATCTCCCTGATCTTTACCAATACTCAATCCCTGGTGATGGAGATAAACGATCAGCTCCCCCGGGTATTTGTTGACGGCGTCGAGGTTCCCCTGGTGCGGGGCCCGTTTATGGCCAACAGCCGCCTGATGGTTCCCCTGCAGGAAATATGCAAAGCAGCAGGAATAAATCTCACCTGGGGAGAAAAGGATAGAAGCTGGACAGCGCAGCGGGGGAATGTTTCGTTGACATTATTTGAGAACAGACAGGAATATCTGCTTGGGGGCAAGAGCTGGACTTTCCCTGCCTTCCCCATCTTAAGCGGGAAAGAACTATATATCCCCATCGGCCTGCTTCAGGAGGCTTTCGGCATGAACGTGCGCTGGAACGCTGCCGCCAGAACCGCGGAGATAAGCACTACTGCTTACTAAAAAGAGGCTTTTTTTAGCAAATATTCCGGCTGGAGAGCGGAGGAAACGAGTTGTCCACTAAACATAAACATGAGATCCTGACGGGAGCTTTTCTCTGGCTTCTGGTACTCCTTGCCGTGGCCTCCGCGGCCTGGGCAGGCTTTCGCTTTCACGCAGACATACCGGCACAGGAGGAAAACGTTGAATTTACCGTCCGTTACAGCGACGTGGAAATCTTTGCTGCCCGCGCCGGAATGACTGTTGAGGAAACTTTGGCCTTCCTTAAGGAGCAGGGTGTATCCTCTGTGGGAGTTTTCGAATACACCCTCTGGAATCTGCGCCGGGAATCAGGATGTTACGTGCTCAGCAACCTGGAACTGGCAGGAGAGATGGCGTTTAATACCGAACTGGCCCGGTACAGGGACTTTATCCTTGACAGCGCAGAAGGGCTTCAGCTGGGGGATTATATCGTCCTTATGCCGGAGGGGGCCTGGGCTGAGCAGGTTTGGGAGCACCTGGAACAGCTCAAAGAGGTGGAAGATTCGGTCCGTTTCCGCCTGAAAAGGGCCTCCTGCGAAGGGATGGAACTTTTTGTAATCCAGGGAGCCGTCTATGATAACCTTCCTTATCTGGCTCTGGGAGCCAACCCTGCACAGTTAAAAAATGTTTCCCACGCGGGCTTGCTGGTGAACCCATATTTGAGCGCCAGGAGAATTGAAACTCCCGCTTCTGCCGAGCAGGCCCTGGCCACTTATGACCGCGCCTCTTTATCCGCGGTCGTCTTCGAGGGGGGGAGGGTCCCCGGTTTTCCCCGCTATACTGCGGAGACGGCTCAGGCCGTGAAAAAAAGAGGGCTTCCTGTGACGGTTTTCGAATATCACCAGTACCCCCAGGGGATGAAAGAGCTGGCCTTGATGCTGGATTACAATTTGGCGGTCATGATTCCCGGGAAAACAGGTCTCCAGGAGGCCATGGAGGTCTGGAACGGAGTCCGGGAGCGCAAGGTTAGATTAATTGAGCTTCGGCTCCGCGACTTTGCTCCCCAGTTCCGGGGAGAAGAGCTAAAGGAGCGATTTGCCGGGCGGATGTCCTCTATTGTAGGATTGCTGCAGGAAAAAGGGTACAAATCCGGCAAGCTGCAGGCGCTTTCTGTCAGGCCTTTGCCCCCAGGTGTTTATCTGCTCATGGGAGCAGGCTTGCTGGCCTTTACTCTTCTTTTCCTGCGCACAATTATTCCTGTCAGGCCCCTTGTCCTCATCCTGCTTCTTGTCCCGGGTACTGCCTTTGTTTTTCTGCTTTTTCTCTGGAACCGGATCCTGACGGGGCAGGTGCTTTCCCTTTGGACCGCGCTGCTCTTCCCCTTATACGCGGTTCTGACGCTGTATTTTTCTCCTCCTCTCAGGGAAAAAGAGGAGCGGGGCTGTGAAAGAGGGCCCGGCAGGGGAGCCCGCGCTCCGGTTTTGCAGCTTTTTACCCTGCGCCCCGGGTTTTTTGTGCGGACCGGACTTATGCTCTGCGGCACTTTTCTCTTCTCTCTGGCCGGGGGGCTTTTGCTGCACGGTTTTTTAACCATGCCGCCATTTTACAGCGGCCTGGAATTTTTCCGCGGCGTCAAAATCATGTATGCGGCACCCCTGTGCCTGGCCGGGCTGGCTGCCCTGGCCTATTGGAGCGCAGGGGAGGTTGAAACTTGCAGGAGCGGTTTCCGGCTGCTCCCTGCAGGAGAGCTCGGGAAGACCTGTCTGGCTTTTATCCGCCGCATTCTGCGCCGGCCCCTGGTCCTCGGGGACCTGATCTTTTTGGGAATTCTGCTTCTGGTTGCCTACTTTTATCTTACCCGGACCGGTCATGTTACGGAGATTACTGCTGCGGAAAGCCAGGCCCGCGGTTTTCTGGAAACAGCCCTCGGTGTCCGGCCCCGCTTTAAAGAATTTCTCATCGGTTATCCTCTGGCCTTTCTGGGATTTTATCTTCTGGAGAAACCTGGTAAAAATATTCGGCTCCTGGCTTGTCTCCTGCTGGCTGCCGGAATTCTGGCCCCCGTATCTGTACTCAATACCTTTGCCCACATCCAGGCCCCCATCGTCCTTTCTCTCTGGCGAAGCCTCCACGGGTTCTGGCTGGGAGGGCTTTGCGGCCTGCTGCTGCTTTTCGTGTGGACATTTGGCGGGCTTTTTGCTGCGGCCGTCAGGTCAGAAAAAGCCCCTAAAAAATGGAATAAAGAGGAAAAAGGGCGGGGATAAAACACTGCGGCCTCAGCCCCAGGGGCTTGGAATAGTTTGTTTTTGCTAAAGCGTAGGGGGAAAATTTTACTTGAACGTGCAGGAGGAAATCTTGACCGAAAAAAAACGGGATAATATTTTTTTATTTAGATCAATGACCCTGGTTATGCTGGCCACATTGCTCAGCAGGCTGCTGGGCTTTTTTCGCGAGGTTTCTATTGCTTATCGCTTCGGGACAACCATGGAAACGGATGCCTACCTTGTGGCCATTTTGTTGCCCACAATTCTTTTTTATGCCTTCAGCGACGCGCTTAGAAATACCTTTATAACTGTTTTTGCTGCTTTTCGGAAAGATGAAAGCGCTCCGCGCTTTCTCAACACCCTTACCCTGTACATTTCTGCAGCCTTGCTGCTGTTCGTTTTGCTGGGGCTTTTGTTCGCGCCCCAGGTGGTCTTTCTCTTGGCTCCCGGCTTTAGAGGGGAGGCTTTCAACCTGACGGTCAAATTGACCCGAATTCTTTTGCCCGGTATTTTTTTTATGGGCCTGGCGGGAATTGCCACGGGCTTTTTGCACAGCCATCAGCGCTTCCTTATTCCCGCGCTCGTCAATGTCCCTCACAACCTTATCGTCATCGGCAGCGCCCTGTTCTTGGGAGTAGGCTACGGAATTACCGGACTGGCAGCAGGAAGCCTGGTTGCCGTGGCGTCACAGTTTTTTATCCAGGTGCCTTCTCTTTGCCGGGTTCCTTTTCCCTTTAGCCCGGGGCTTTCTCCGGGGCATCCCGGCCTTAAAAAGATATCTGCCCTGCTTCCGGCAATTCTTCTTTCCAGCGCGGTCCTGGAGCTCAAGCACCTTCTGGACCGGCTTTTTGCTTCCTTCCTACCCGCGGGCAACATCTCGTCCCTGAACTATGCCGAACGCATTTATGTGCTTCCCCAGGCCATCCTGGGCACGGGGATAATTATTGTCCTCTATCCCGTTCTGGTGGAGATGCTGAACGAGAAAGATCTGCAATCCTTTGTCCGCGAGGTAAGCCGCGGCATCTCTCTGCTGCTCTTCGCCCTCCTGCCGGTAACAGCCGGCCTGATGATGCTGCGCATCCCCCTGGTGGAGGTTTTTTTTGAGCGGGGAGCCTTTGACGCTTCGGCTACGGAGATGACGGCCCGCGCCCTTTTTTACTATACCCCCGGTTTGGTGGGCTTTGCCCTGCACTATTTTTGTAACCGCATCTTCTTTGCCCTACAGGAGGTCAAAGTGCTGGTCTGGGTTAATCTGGCCATGGTGGGGGCCAATGCTCTGTTTAATTTTCTGCTCATGCCCGGCTTGGGGCACGGCGGCATTGCCCTCGGGACTTCCTTAGCTTTTACGCTGGGTTCTTTATGGCTCTTCTTCGTTTTTGCCCGGCGTCTTTCCCTTTCCTTTAGACGCCTACTGCTGGCCCCCTTGTTCCGCTCCGGGCTGGCAACCGCGTTCATGGTAGCGGGGCTCTATTTTTTCAGCTATTTCTGGACGGGCTTCCTGGGACGTCCTTTTACAGGGATGACTCTGCTGCTGACGGCCGTCTTGTGGGGGGCAGCTGTTTATTTCCTCTCCGCATACCTGCTGCGCCTCCCGGAGATGGCACTTCTGCAAGAGTTCCTGCGCGGTGTGGCCGGGAAGGGACCGTCTTCGGAGGGACGAAGCGGGGATCAGCCTCAAAGATAGGTGATACGGGTGCTTTTAACAGAAGCCATTGACGAATTTTTGACATATCTGCTCGTTGAATTAAACCGCTCTCCATATACCTGCAGCGGTTATGAAAAGGATTTGCATGTCTTTACCGAATTCCTGCAAAAAAAAGGAGTGACCGGTTTAACAATAGAAGAACTTAATCCGGAGCTCCTCGGCGAGTACCTGCGCTACCTGACCAGGGAGAGGGAGAGTAAGGCCAATACCGTGCGAAGGCATGTCACTTCCCTGAAATCATTTTGCAGGTTTCTTGTTGATTGCGAATATCTGGACCATAATCCGGCGGCAAACCTTCCCCGCCCCCGCACACCGCAAAAGCTTCCGCGCCATCTCCAGCGGACAGAAGTGGACAGGCTTTTCGATGCCGTCCCAGAAGACGAATCACCGGCCAAACTTCGCGACAGAACGATGCTCTTTTTTTTGTATTATAGCGGCGTAAGGGTGGGTGAACTTGTCAACGTCCGCACAAAAGACATAGATTTTGACGGCGGTTTCATCAAGATTATCAAAGGCAAGGGAAACCGCTTCCGCAAAATACCTCTGCACGACCGGCTGAAAGGACAGCTTAAAAAATACCTTACCGGAGCTGCCGGACTGGTTGGCGAGTACCTTTTTTGCAACAGGGAGGGCAAACAGATCAGTACCGATTATGTGCATCATATTATCGGCGAATATGCCCTTAAAGCGGGATTAAAAAGCAAAGTAACGCCCCACATGCTGCGCCACTCCTTTGCCACGCATCTTTATAGGGAAAATGTTGACATTAAGACCCTGGGCAAGCTTTTGGGGCATGCAGAAATAAGAACTACAGCCGTATACACTCATGTGGAGTTAAAGCATCTGCGCGAAGCTGTGCATAAGCTGAACACTTCCGCGAAACTTGAAGCCCAATTATTCCCCCTGGAGGAAGACAATGCTCCTGCAGACAGTAATTGAACGCTACCTTGAGTTCCTGGAATTTGAACAGCGCGGCAGCCAAAGCACGATTTCTTTGCGCTCTTACGAACTTCACCGCTTCAGAAAATATATGGAAGCCGAGCAGGGAATAAGCAACTTTAAGGAGATAAAGATCAACCATCTGAGGAGCTATCTGGCATACCTGCGCCTGAACACCGGCTACCGGCCCATTTCACTGGAAGGCGTTATTTACAGCTTAAGGGCGCTGTACAAGTTTGCCGTCCTTAAGGGTATTGTGACGGATAACCCCGCCCAGCGCCTTAAAAAACCCCATGTGGAAAAAAAAGAAATCGAACATTTTACCTGGGAAGAGGTGGAATCCCTTTTCCTGGCTGTACCGCGGGGCGCTAATTATCTGCGCGATCTGTGCATCTTGCTGCTGCTTTATTACTGCGGTCTCAGGCTCAGCGAATTGAGCAAGCTTAGGGTGAACGATTTCAGCGAAGATTTGACTGAGGTTTACGTGGAGATGAGCAAGGCCGATAAAGCCAGGCTGGTACCCCTCCATCCCTTTGTGCAGAGGGTGCTGCCCCTTTATCTCAAGGAAAGAGAAAGGGGCTCAATTTCACCCTATCTCTTTCCCGGAAGGGGGAAGGAGCCCCTCAGCAAAGCACGGATTTACGGGATTGTAAAGCGTTGCGGAGAACTGGCGGGCATTAAAAAACGGGTTTCTCCCCATACATTTCGTCATACTTTTGCCACGCACCTGCATCAAAAGGGTGTGGATATCAACAGGCTGGCCGAGCTGCTGGGACATACCAATATTGAAAAGACGGCAATTTATACCCATACGGAGTACGGAGAGCTGACAGCCGCGGTGCTAAAACTAAAAGATGGAAGGGTTGTTTGGAGGATTGCAGACTAATACTCTTTCAGCTTTTTTTCAATGCTGGCGATGCGTGTAAAATCAAGGTCATTGTGTAGAAGAAATAAATTATTTTCAATCGCTGTTTGTGCAATTAAAAGACAAAATCATTGGATATTCTTGACAATTAATGGTATGATACTATTATATAAAAAATATTCATGAAAGACGGTGTATTTCCTTTGAGTAAAGTGACCGCCGGTTTTCAGGATAAGTTAAATAAATTAACTGCATTCCTCGAGAAAGATACTGATATACTTCTGGGTTATCTTTTTGGTTCGCAGGCAACGGATAAAGCTGGACCTCTAAGCGATGTCGATATTGCTGTTTTATTAAAATCCACTTCAAAGAAAGAATTATTTGCCAAAAGATTGGTACTTTTAAGGGAATTTACCAAAATATTTGCCGCAAATGACATTGATTTAGTCATTTTAAATGAAGCGCCGATAGCGCTAAAATATAACATTCTGAAAAATAGCAAGCCCTTATATATTTTTGATGAAAATTTGCACTTTCAGCTTGTTCAAGAAACAATTTCCCAATACCTGGATTTTAAACCGGTGCTGGAGTACCATTATAAGTCCTTACAAAAAAGAATTGAGGATGATCAGTATGCAAATTAACTATGATATGATTATGTCGCGCCTAAACCGGTTAGAAAGCACCTTGGCAAAACTCAAAAGGATTGTTCAGGGAAACAGTAAACATGAGTTTCTTAAAAATGATGATTTGCAGGATATTGTTGAAAGAAACTTGCAGGTTGCGGCGCAATGCTGTATAGATATAGGAAATCATATTATTTCAAAAATGAAACTTTCTTTCCCTGAATCATATGGCGACATTTTTATTAAATTGGGCGAAGCCGGTATTATCGATGAAAAAACCAGCCTGACAATGTCAAAAATTGCCGGATTTCGCAACATATTGGTGCATGATTATTTAAAAGTAAACTACGAAATTGTCTATGATAATTTGCAAAATTTAGATGCCTTTATTAACTTTGCTAAACAAATTAACCATTTTCTAACATCTGATCGGCTATAAAGAAGCATAATAAAATTTTTCCGGACTGCTTTTGTTCATTATTGTTCTTTCAGCAGATTTAACAACGTTTCCTCACTGTCCAGGTCAAAGATAAATTCTAGCGCTTTTTCCAAGCGGGGTATATCAGTGGTATCCATGATTGTTTGCTCAGTTTTCGGGTTAATATGGCCCAGTTTTTTCTTGACCTGTTTTATTAGAGTTCTCTGCAAGGCTGTTATTCCCTTTTCCATTCCTTTTTCC
>JAAYFF010000069.1 GCA_012728375.1 Bacillota bacterium
GCTTATAATCCTTGTAGAACACTTTGCCAATTTTTAGTTTCTTGCAGTAATGCTCAATCATTGCTTCCATTTAGATCCCCCATTCAAGAGGTGATCATAAATGGCTGTATCCACTTGGTATGGTTTAAGTTCCGGAACTTTCCCCGTTATACGATGACATCAATACGCTTATTTTAGGCATTTTTTCCCTCTTCCTAAGTTATAGATGCTGTTTTGACTGTATAAATTGAAAACAGTGTTTTTTAATTTCTGCAGATACATCATCCAAATAGAGATAGCCCAATACTACTCTTATAAGCAGCACTTGCTACCAGGCAGTCCATCCACCATCTACCGGCAAATTAATACCGGTTACATATGAAGAGCCGTCAGATGCCAGAAATAATACGGGACCTTTTATTTCATCCGGATGCCCGACCCTCTTCATGGGCACTTTTTCACACAGTTTGTTTACAAATACCGGGTTATTACTTATTACTTCTTGTCTCGGAAAAGGCCCGGGGCTTATACTATTAACGCGAATATTATACGGCGCCAGGTGACAGGCAAGGTACCTGGTTAACTGAATTAAACCAGCCTTGGCAGCCCCGTAAAAAGGGGGATTGTTTTCTCCGCTGTCGCCATAAATAGCCGGGTCCGGACTGACAGTTCCATACATGGAGGCGATGTTAATAATTGAAGCGCCTCCCCTTGTAAGCTTTGCGGTCTTTTTAAGTACAGGCAAGGTGCTTTTAATTATATTAAAGGCAGAAGTAACGGCAATATTATAAGCGCTGTTAAAGCTCTCTGGTGTGGAACTTTCGATCGTACCACTTTTTCCAGAGTACGCATTATTAACCAGAATATCAAGTCTTCCTATCACTTCAATTTTACGGGCTGCCGTTTTGAGCATCATTTCATCTGTGATGTCAAAGACAGCCGTGGAAACACTATATCCGCTTTTTACCAACTCATTTTCTAACAATTCGATTTTTTCGCTGGAGGTCCCGTTTAAAATAACATGGGCACCTGCTTCGCATAGTGCTCTTACAATTGATTTTCCAAGATGTCCGGAAGCACCGGTGACCAAAGCCGTGCGCCCTTCAAGATTAAACACTTTGTTTTCTTCCATACGCTTACGACCACTCCGCCGGATTTAATAGTTGTTCCGGAGCACCTACTAATGTTTCCTCTACATAAGCACATTCTTCCTGGTTTAATGGTTGTCTGAGAAACAGCTCCATGTTTTCTCTCAACTGTACAATTGATTCTACCCCGATAACTAAACTTGTTATCCATTTTTGGGCACGAACATACGCGAAGCAGAGATCTTTTCTGTTTTTGCGGCCCAGTTCACGAACAAGACGATCAATTTTTTCAAGCCACTCTTTAGCGTTAACGCTTTTTTTAAGAGGCCACAGTTCGACATCGGCAGTTAAAATTCCCTGCAGTAAGGTGCTCCTTGCATAAACAATTTTGTCGCTGTTTAATAACATTTGATCCAGTCCTGCATCTTTCCAGCGCCAATCCAGAATATTAAATGGAAGCTGTAGATGCTTTATCCCCGGTTCATTTAAAGCTTCCAGGGCCTCTGCAGGGGTCGCCACCGATACTCCCAGCTCGCCGATAACACCTTCCTCTTGCAGCTCCCGCAACCGCTTCCAGATAGCCTCTTTGCCCATATATCGATGAAACCAGCGATGCAATAAAACAACAGGCAAACGATTTATCCGTAGCTCTCTACACGAACGGAATATGCTGGCATCGACCATATGCTCCAAACAACTATCCTGGGAATCATAAGGAATCGGGGCAAGCTTGGTTATTATATTCACATTTCGGTAATATTTTTTATCAGTCGCTTTACCAACAATACTTTCTGCCCTGCCATAAGCCCTTGCACAGTCAATATTTGTAACGCCGTGACGTATTGATTCCTGTATTATTTTGACAGCTTCCTCTTCTGACGGCATCCCCTGTTTATTGGTAATACCATAATCCATTCCCAACTGTACAGTTCCCAAGGTAAAGTCGCTAAAGGGTAAGCTTCTAATCATTTTATACGGCACTCTAAATTTGGGCTGGTTGCCTGAAGCCAATAACTTCCGGCATAGTGATTGCCATGAAACGATAACGGGTGAAGTTATATTGCGAAAAAGCTCTTCCATACGGCAGTAATCATCAAACGTATCAATAGTGCAAGATAAGTGGTTCATATTGCTTAGCATCCTGGCGCCTTGGGGTGTGAAAAAAGTACCACCATATTTCCGTTTTATCCAAGGTGTTACATGCTCACGGTCATATTCATTGCTGGCTTTTTGGTTTGCTTCTCTAAGGACTCCTACAGTAAACGCTTCAGCGCTTAAACCATAGGGCAAATTGTCTTCAAGTGAACTTGTCCCGATATACTTGACTTTTTTTTCTAGCAACGCGGCAGCGATCTCTTCGGCCAGTGCACCGTCCGGAAACAGATTGTCGGCCGTATACCTGATCACGATGTCGTCATTACTTAAATCTTCAACTGCTGCCGCAAAGCGCGCCAGTACGTCATCAAGAGGGCCGCGGACGTACTTGAAAGAGTATTTGTCAAGAATACCGGTCAGAATATCATCAGATGGATCGCTGGAAGTGGCAATTAATGTATCGGCTCCTTTATTCATAGCACGCAAGGCACACAGGACTATTACCGGATAGTTTGCGATTGGCAGGAGCGCTTTTAATGGCAAGCGATTTGATGACAGTCTGCATTGTATAATAATACGTAAGCGATTTGACATGTTAACTAACTCCAGACTTTAAAACACCAAATTTATTTATATAATCTAGCTCTTCCCAATTGAATCCTACTCGTCCTCCAACATTCCCAAACACGATATAACCAATCCAAGTTTTTAAAAATAATAACCAAATACACTACAGTTTCCAGTCGGCCTATGACAGAAAAAACAGAAATCAAAAAAAACACGGTAAAAATATCAAATCCCGGGATAATTCCCTTCTCTAAAAACCACTCTTTCCACCTTGACCTAATTAAACTATTTTGTTTTGTAAATGGTGCTACAAAGAAATGCACTATGGCAAGATCAAGGTATATCGTTATCATAAATAAAACTTTAGCCCATACGGGGGTATTGACTACTGTGGCAACAGCAATAAAAACCACAAAACGCACGACTTGGTCGGAAATCTTGTCCAGTTTTGCCCCAAAAGGAGTGCACTTTCCCGTTAGGCGGGCTAAATTACCGTCCGCTCCATCCAGAAAATGATGCAATTGTAATAAGAAAGCTCCCAAAATCCAATAATTATAAAAAAAGGCTAAACCACTGCAAATACCAGTAAAGCATGAAATAATAGTAACCATATTTGGCGACAATCCCAGATCATAGACAAGCTTTGTAAAAAAAGGGTCTATCATGTGGGCATAATAACGGTTCACTATATATTCATATTTACGCCGTTCCTGAACCACATATTTATTCTTAAAGGTTTTGTAGCGCTTAATCAGTTTTACAATCATAAAATCCCAAGCTTAAGGTTGTTTTGTTATGTCCTTAAAAATTATAGCAGCATTTCATTAACACTTTTCAAGTCTTCTTCAAAATCAACTTCCTTGCAAATCAAATCCGTTACTTCTAAAGGGTAAAATTCTATCCCCTCCTCAACTGCCATTTCTAAAGCCTTTTCAAAGTAATCCATATCATTGCACTGTTTCAGTTTTTCTACTAACATAGGCAAGTCTCTGCTTAATACTTTATTTATACCAACCGCTTCTCCCAAGGCATTGGCAACCTCTTTAGATATTTGGCTTATCAAGCCGTTTTCACCTACTCTGTATTTGACCTCTTCTTCCCCCACCGGGAGGGTATTAACAGCCACGCAGGAATGGGGAAAGCTGACAACCCTTTCGATTACCTGGTATTCAAAGACAACATCACCATTTATCCATATAACATCATTTCCTTTTAATTTCTTGAGAGCCTTTAGGAGACTTTTGGAAGTATTTGTGGTCTCAAAAGTATTATTATAAATATAAAACAGTTCGGGAAACGCTTCCATAATCATCTCTTTTTTATAGCCCACGACCACATAAATATTGTCTATATCTATATAACGCAGCAGGCCTTCTAATTGATGTTGCATAATACTTTTCCCGTTACTCAATTGGACAAGGCATTTGGGATAAGGTTTTTTGAGACGGGAACCGATTCCGGCTGATAACAAAACTATGCTTAAAATTGCAATTCCCCCTCTCCTGTCAAGCATTAACCGGGCTGTAATACGGGAGCTCAGACTGTATCTAATCTAGATAACTTATTTACATAATGGGATATTTTTGTTTCAACACATTAAGGCAGGTATTACCACCACAGGCTAATTGTGTCTTTGCATATTTTTCCCGACAACCGTGATAAACCTGTCCTGGTCTGAATTACAGCCACGCTGTTTTACTCCCCCTCTACCTTACCTCACAAGTTTCTAACCGCTTTTCTTCTATATTTGCCATTTTCCTCAACTCTTTTTCAGTTAACCACCATTCATTATTATTGCTGCTATACTTAAAACCATCTACAACTTGTTTACCGCCTTTGCCATTACTCTTTTTCCACCAGGAAAATTCGGGCTGGATAATATAGTAATTATCAAATTCCAAAGTTCTACGGGCATCGTCTTCGGTAATCATTAGTTCATGCAATTTTTCACCCGGCCGTACGCCTATATACTCAATTTCACATTCCGGGGCTATCGCTTTAGCCAGATCTATTATTTTTATACTGGGAATTTTAGGAACAAAGACTTCTCCTCCGTACATACGGGAAAAGCAATAAAGAACAAACTGCACTCCTTGTTCCAAAGTAATCCAAAAACGGGTCATCCGGGGATCAGTTACCGATATCTTGCCGTTTGCCTTTTGCTTTAGAAAAAGCGGAAGCACACTGCCCCTGCTGCCCACGACATTTCCATACCTAACCACCGAAAATCGCGTTTCTTTCTCCCCTACATAAGAATTTGCCGCCACAAAAAGCTTGTCTGAACAGAGCTTTGTCGCCCCGTAAAGATTCAGAGGACTGACAGCCTTATCTGTACTTAGGGCAATCACCTTCTTTACGCCCCGGTCAATGGCTGCCTCTATAACATTCTGTGCTCCCAGAACATTGGTCTTTATGGCCTCAAAAGGGTTGTATTCGCAGGCAGGTACCTGCTTGAGCGCTGCAGCATGGACAATCATGTCCACTCCTTCAAAAGCCCGGTAAAGCCTATCCTTATCCCTCACGTCACCGAGGAAAAAGCGAATTCTCGGATCAGGAAACTTCTGGGACATTTCATACTGTTTTAGCTCATCCCTGCTGAAGACAATTATTTTTTTGATGTCCTGCTGCAGTACTGTCTCCACAAATTTTTGTCCGAAAGAGCCTGTCCCGCCGGTTATAAGGATACTTTTTCCCTCTAATTCCATTTATCAACACCTCTAAAGTTTTCTCAACATGTACTTTAAGCCGGCATGTTTTTTTCCAACTTAGCCCTGGCCTTGTGGAGGGTATTAAGACAAATTTGGGCTAAATCGCCTACCACTGAGTACCATTCATGATGACGCAGCAATATTTCCACTGTGGCCATATCCCTATCATCATGTTTTTCCGGTATGGCTATCATTTCCATCTCAAATTTAATATTAAATGATTGGAGAATATGCATAAAGAAAAGCTGGAAGGTCTGATGATAATCTTTAATGTTCCTTTGTTTGGGGGCAAGTATTTCGTTGCTAACCCGTTGTATTTTTGGACGGAACAAATCCATCCTTTGCGGATTAGAAAGGCAGTCCTGCAATTCAACTCTATATTGTTCAACAAGCCTGAGTCCCTCTTTACAGTTTTCAATCACTTTTTCCATTTCAGCTGAGGTCTTCACAATTAGCTCTAAAACATTGCGAAAATCAGATTCAGCCCTGGCTGATGTAAATAATGAAATACTGTTTTTAATAATTTCTAAAGGATAGAAAGGCTCCTCAATATATTTCTCGATAGCTTCCTGAAAGGTCATTACCTTGGACCCGATAATAAAAGCCCCGCCTTCCGTGCTGTTAATACAGGTACCGGTGTAACCAGCCAAGTCCATTTCATATGCTTTTAAGAAGGAATATAAGGTTTTCGTTGTACGAATGGGTTGCCCGTCATTTCCCAGAACTTCAAGGTTAGCATTATTAAGAAAAGCCCTCTGCTTTTCTCCCAGAACTGCACCGCTGGCATGGGTATATCCGTCCCTGCTTAAGGCCAAATCCTGGCCGATTAGAATAATCGGATCGCACCCCAAAGCCTCGGCTATTTTAAAAGCCATGTTACCCGCTGAAAGCTGAATGTTAAGGATTCCTCTGTCAATGCCCAGCCATTTGAAGTGATCAAAATTGCGGTAGACAATAATCCGGGGGCCGGGATAAGCCTCGTAGACCTCGTTGCGCACAACCGGACAGGCGGCAAAATAGACGTCCTTTACTTCTTCTTTCTTCAAACCTTCAATAAGCTTGACAACCGCCGGAACGCGTTCCAGGGAAGTCACCAAATGAGGCCTTACGCCCATCTCTAAAAGTATTTTTAAAGAGGCATCCACGGATATAATTAGTGCTTTATCCTCCAGACCTTTTAACAGGTGTTTATTTTTATTGAGGGAAGGACCGGTTGCCACTACCACTGCCGGTCTGCCTTTAAACTTATTGTACAGTAAATTAATCCCCGGGTTAAAAATAATTTCATGGAGGTTATCCAACATATTCTGCACACCAATGAGGGAATCATGGGGATCGTTGCCAAAGTGAATTACCTGGTGGGTGCCGCTTTCACGGAGTTGCTTGAGTGCTTCCAAATAATAATCTTTGTGCAATTTTAAAGAAGAAGGATGGTAGACCGGTTTCATGGCTTTTAATAGCATAAAGCGGGAATTCTCAGCCAGGTAATTGCGAAGTTCAGTATATAGTTTTTCTTCCGGCAGGCCGACCATGAACCTTGCCCTGGGGTTGTTTAATAACGTTTCAAGATTGGTGGTTTTGAGAGCTGCTTTAAAAATCTCCGGATCCTTTTCAATGATTAATAAATAGTTAGTGTTCTGTTCTTGTACCATCTCTTGGGCAAAGTAGAGGGTTTCATAGCCTAAGCCAAAACCTAAAAAAACAGCGAGTCTTGTATTTTTAAGCTTCAGGGCAGCGATCTGTTCCTGAACGTCTTTCATGGGATCGGTGGGATCGTAGTAATAAAGATTTTCTTTTTTGGCCAGCAAGTTAGGGGGCTTATCAGCGGTGGTAACAATTTCATAGTTTTTTATATCGGTTGTCTTAATCCGTTCGGCAAGCTCCGGGTAGTATTTCTGCAAAGCCTGCATGTTGCGCAGATAAATAGGCTGCTCTTTTTTGAAAGCAATATTTGATGATGACGAAGGTAATGCTTTCGTGTAGGGCATAGATTTCTTCTTGCTTTTCTTCTTCTTTTTCAAAATGGACACTCCCATTGTTGCTTTGCCGCTCGTTGCTCTAACTTTATTATCGTCATGGAAAAGAAATTGTTTAGAGGTAAAAAACCCTCCTTAAAGAAACCACAGGAGGGTTAAAATGCTTACATATTATTATGTTTAAGGTTGACTTGTTTAAGCCCAGGTGTTTAAGGTCTTTATCTTTTCACTTGTGGTAAGGGCCGGTGGTTCCACCGGCCCTTACTTTCAGGTATTTTGCTTTAGCTATGGTTCGGCTCTATGCTTATCCGAGGAGCTGCAGTACTACCTGCGGCTTCATGTTGGCCTGGGCGAGCATGGCGGTGCCGGCCTGGAGCATGATGTTGTTGCGGGTGAATTCCATCATTTCCTGGGCCATGTCGAGGTCGCGGATACGGGATTCGGCAGCAGTCAAGTTCTCTGCCGCAACACCCAGGTTGTTGATGGTATGGTCCAGACGGTTCTGCAAGGCGCCCATCTTGGAACGCTCGCTGGAAACACGCTGGATGGCCCGGTCGATGGTGCTGATGGCTTTGTTGGCCGCCTCCCGGTTGGTAACGATAATCTTGTCAACTCCCAGGGCTGCAGCGCGCATATCGCCAATAGCTGCGCCCACGTCCTGCAGCGGGTTGGCACCAATTTGGAAGACCATGCTGTTATCTGCCAGGTGGACAAAGGTGGATTCTTTGTTGTCAAAGCCGCCTTGTAGTTTAAATGTTTTATTGTCTGCATCCCAGGAAACCTTAATTCCGGTCATATTGTAGAATTCCACGTCCACGTTCTGGTGCACTTTCCCTACC
>JAAYFF010000070.1 GCA_012728375.1 Bacillota bacterium
TATCATATTCTGTTGGGCTACGCACTTGTTTCCATATATAAACACAATTGTTTATTATACCCATGAGACTTGTTTTGCATTAAAAGAAATAATGCGATTAACAGAGCTATTAAAAGAAAATCAAAGAATATAGAGGGAGGAGAAAACATTGATAGCTGCTAAAGAGTGTATCGCAATGCTCCTGGCAGGCGGAGAGGGAAAAAGGCTTGGTTTGTTGACAGCGGAAATGGCGAAGCCGGCGCTGCCCTTTGGAGGTAAATACCGTATCATTGATTTTGCTCTCAGCAATTGTACTAATTCAGGTATCGATACGGTTGGAGTGCTGACTCAATATCAGCCTTTGATTTTAAATGCTCATATAGGGATCGGTATTCCCTGGGGCCTGGACCGGAAACACGGCGGGGTTTCAATTTTACCTCCTTTTCTAAGGGGTGAAGAGGGGGGCGAATGGTACCGGGGGACGGCAAATGCCGTTTATCAGAACCTTTCCTTTATAGAGAAGTACAACCCCCGCTATGTGTTGGTCCTTTCCGGAGACCATATTTATAAAATGGACTATTCTTTGATGCTGCAATTTCATAAAGAAAAGCAGGCGGATCTGACCATAGCCGTCATCAAAGTGCCCTGGGAAGAGGCCGGACGTTTTGGCGTTTTGCAAATTGATCACAGCGGTAAAATTACAGAATTTCAGGAAAAGCCCTCCCATCCCCGCAGCAATCTCGCTTCAATGGGAATCTATATCTTCAATACGGAAATACTGAAGCAATACCTCAAGGCAGATGACGAGCGCCCGGATTCCAGCAACGATTTTGGAAAAGATGTTATCCCTTTAATACTTGATGAAGGATGCCGGGTTTATGCCTACCTCTTCCGGGGCTATTGGAAAGATGTGGGCACGATCGAGAGCTATTGGCAAGCCAATATGGATCTGCTTTCCAGTAAAAACGGTTTGGATCTTTTTGACCGGAACTGGCGGATTTATACCGTCAATCCAAACCAACCGCCCCATTATGTTGCTCACGCCGCGAAGATTGAAAATTCCCTGATAAATGAGGGCTGTGAAATTTATGGAGAGGTCGTTAATTCCGTCCTTTTTACCGGTGTAACTGTCGGCGAAGGGTCGGTAATCAAAGATTCCGTGGTCATGGCCAATGTAAAAATCGGGCGGAATACAAGGATAGAAAGGGCCATTATTGATGAAAATGCAAGCATTGGAGACGAATGCCTCATTTGCAGCGCAAAAAAAGAGCCCCCCGATATTATTTTGGTTCGGGAAAATTTGGTTCTGCCAAGAAATTCTGTCATGAGGACGACACCGCTCTAAAGGGGAGGGTAGTTCCAATGAAAGATGTAATGGGCATCATTAACGTAAAAGCTCAGGACGATATCTTAAGCGAACTTACCGATTTCCGTTGTATAGCTTCAGTGCCCTTCGGGGGAAGATACCGCCTAATTGATTTTGTCCTTTCCAGCATGGCCAATTCGGGTATGCATAAAGTTGCCGTCTTTACGCTAAATAAAGACCGTTCCCTGGTGGATCATCTGGGAAAGGGGGAGTCGTGGGACTTAAACCGCAAAGAAGACGGCTTGCATATTCTTTCTCCCAATGTTTTTTATTCCTCACAGCCAACTTTACCGGGTGATATTAAGTGCTTCTACAGCCAGATGGACTTTCTGGAGCGCAGCAGGCAAAAGGATGTAGTTATCGCTCCGGGGAATCTGGTCTGCAACCTGGATTTTCAAAAGGCAATTGCTTTTCACAGGGAAAAAGGTGCTGATATTACTGTTTTTTACAGGGCAGAGTCCGAAGATGAACCAAGGTTTACCTGGAGGCGCAAGCTAAAAATAAAATTAAGCCCGTCCAATCGTGTTTTACAAATGGAAGAAGAAGCAGGGACTATGGAGACAGGCGCGGAACTGGTTGAGATATTCATCATGTCAAAGCTCCTTTTGCTGGAGATGGTGGAAACCGGCATCATCAACGGAGCAGACGATCTGTTTGAAGATATCATTTTCAAGCAGCAGGATAAATATAATATTTACGCCTATCCGGTTGAAGGATATTTTACCGTAATTAACTCCATTGACCGTTATTACAAAGCCAATATGGACCTGTTAAATCCGCGAATCAGACAAAGCCTTTTTTTTCAGCCCGGACTTATTTATACTAAGGGGAAAGATGAACCGTCTACCAAATACGCAGCCGGCTCAAGGGTTGTTAATTCACTCCTTGCCAACGGCTGCCTGGTGGAAGGAACAGTAGAACACAGTATCTTATTTCGCGGAGTAAAAATTAAAAAGGGTGCTTCCATTAAAAACAGCATTATCATGCAAAAGAGCCAAATTAATGAGAACGCTGAAGTAGAGTATGCCATACTGGACAAGGAAGTAACCGTTTCCAAAGACAGGAGGATAACCGGGAGAGAAAGCAGCCCTGTTGTGATCGGCAAAAGAAAAAAGCTGTAAGATAAGGAGTTGAAAGAAGATGGAAGTGCTTTTTGTCGCCTCGGAAAGTACCCCCTTCATTAAGACCGGGGGATTGGCAGACGTGGTGGGTTCTCTTCCATCAGAGCTGGCGAAACTAGGGGTGGACGTAAGAGTTATTCTTCCCAAATATGGGGACATTCCGGAAGTTTTGCAGGAAGGGATGCTCTTTAAAAAGAGAATTACAGTGTCCCTGGGTTGGAGATTTCAGCATTGCGGAATTGAAGAGCTGGAATACGGGGGAATAACCTATTACTTTATCGAAAATGAGTATTATTACAACCGCAGCGGCATATACGGGTTTGATGACGACGCTGAACGTTTTGCTTTTTTTTGCCGGGCGGTCCTGGAAGCGCTTCCGTTCCTGGATTTTAAACCCCGCGTCATTCACTGCCATGACTGGCATACTGGGCTGGTCAGCGTCTTTTTGAAGGCACAATATGGGAAAAAGCCCTTTTATCAGGATATACGCACGCTTTTTACCATTCACAATCTTCATTACCAGGGGAATTTTCCAATTGGACTGCTGGAGGAGCTGCTCGACTTGGGTCCGGAATATTTCAAAATGGAAACGCTGGAATTTTACGGTCAGGGAAGCTATCTGAAAGGGGGGCTGGTTTTTTCCGATCTGCTGAACACGGTCAGCAAGACCTATGCCGAGGAAATTCAAACCCCGTATTTTGGTGCAAAAATGGACGGTATTTTACGGAAAAGAAAAGACAGTTTGACAGGGATTTTAAATGGGATTGACTATACGCAGTATGATCCCATGAACGACCAGAATATCTTTTTCCCCTACAGAAGCTCGCTGCTGAAAAAACAGGCCAATAAGCTAAAACTGCAGGAAGCCCTCGGCCTCTCTCGGGGAGAAGAGATCCCCATGCTGGCCTTTGTTAACCGGCTTGTGGAGCAAAAGGGGCTTGATTTAATTGGGCATGTCCTGGAGGAGATACTGGATCTGGGAGTTCAGTTTGTCATGCTGGGTACAGGAGAAGAAAAATATCAGCGTCTTTTTGGGGAAGCTGCGGCGCGCCGTCCTGAGCGGATGGCTGCTGTCTTCAAATTTGACGAATCTCTGGCCAGGCAGATCTATGCCGCTTCGGATATATTCCTTCTTCCTTCCCGGTTTGAACCCTGCGGAACTGCACAGCTCATTGCCCTGCGCTATGGCAGTATACCCATTGTCCGAGAGACCGGCGGCTTAAAGGATACGATTGTTCCTTTTGATGAAGGCAGCAACTCGGGAAACGGCTTTTCTTTCAGCAGGTACAATGCCCATGATATGCTTTTTGTGATTAAAAAGGCTTTAAACCTGTATAAAAAGAAAATAATTTGGACGAATTTAGTTAATAATGCGGTAAAATCTAATTTTAGCTGGAAGAACTCTGCCCGGGAGTATTGTGCCCTTTATGAGCGTTTACTTGAAATGTGAGGAATGAGGATAATGTTCACCGATAAAGAAAGCTTCAAGCGCGCTTTTCTTGAAAAGCTGGAAAGGATGCACGGAAAAAGCATCGATGAAACGACGGATATGGATAAATATTTGACCCTGGGAACCATGATCCGGGAGTATGTTGCCCAAAACTGGATTGCCACCAACAACCGCTACAAAAAAGAGGGTAAGAAGCAGGTCTACTACTTTTCCATGGAATTTCTTCTGGGAAGACTGCTGGGAAACAACCTGATCAACCTTGGTTTTTTTGATATTTGCCGGCAAAGCCTACAGGAACTGGGCGTTAATTTGCCGGATCTGGAAATTCAGGAGTCGGATGCGGGTTTGGGCAACGGCGGCCTGGGCCGCCTTGCGGCCTGTTTCCTGGACTCCCTTGCATCACTGTCCCTCCCCGGGCACGGTTGTGGAATACGCTACAAATACGGTCTTTTTGAGCAAAAAATTGTGGAAGGTTATCAAGTTGAGCTTCCCGAATACTGGTTGAAGGATGGAAATGTTTGGGAAATCCGTAAAGCAGACAGGGCTGTTGAAGTTCGCTTCGGCGGCCATGTCTGGTTGGAAGAGCGGGACGGAAGGCTTATTGCTCATCACGAAAACTACGAAAGGGTTTTGGCTGTTCCTTATGACCTGCCCATTATCGGTTACAGCAATAAAACGGTTAATACGCTCAGGCTGTGGAGCGCGGAAGGAGTTCCCCAGGATAGCGACGTTTTAGTCTTTGGCTTTGACAACCAGCAGAAATTTCTTGAATACAAGTATTCCGTGGAATCAATTTCACGGTTTCTTTATCCCGACGATACGAACTATGAGGGGAGAATGCTCCGGCTGAAGCAGGAATATTTCCTCGTTTCAGCAGGTATACAGAGCATTATACGCTGGTACAAAAGGCGCAATTATCCTTTGAAGGATTTTTACAAGAAAAATGCCCTCCATATTAATGATACGCATCCGGCCCTTGCTATACCTGAACTGATGCGCATTCTTATGGATGAGGAAGGACTGGGCTGGGATGAAGCGTTTGATATTACCTGCCGGACCATTTCCTATACAAATCATACGACGATGTCGGAAGCGCTGGAGACCTGGCCGGTGGATATGTTCAGCGCACTGCTGCCCAGAATTTATATGATCGTTGAAGAGCTGAACAAGCGTTTTTGCCGGCAGCTTGAGGAGCTTTTTCCCGGTAACCCGGAGAAAATAAGGAAAATGGCCATTATCGCTGATGGGAGGGTTAAAATGTCACACCTCGCCATCGTGGGAAGCCACAGCGTGAACGGGGTAGCCAAAATTCACACCAATATCCTGGAAAAGAGGGAGATGAAAAATTTTTACGACCTCTATCCCTACAAGTTCAATAATAAAACGAACGGGATTACCCATCGCCGGTGGCTGCTCAAGGCAAATCCGGGGCTAGCCAAGTTAATAAGCGATACCATTGGTACATCCTGGATTAAAGCTCCTGCTGATCTTGTCCGGCTGGAACCTTATGCCGCTGATGCTTCCTTTCAGGAAAAATTTAACGAGATTAAACAACAAAACAAACTGGAACTTGCCTCCTATATTAAAGAAAAATGCAATCTAACCGTAGATGTCAATTCCATCTTCGATGTTCATGTCAAACGGATTCATGCTTATAAACGCCAGGTTTTAAATTTGTTCCACATTATAGATCTATACAACCGTTTAAAAGACAACCCGGAGCTGGCTGTTTATCCCCGTACCTTTATTTTTGGCGGGAAAGCGGCGCCGGGCTATTACCTGGCCAAGAAAATTATTAAGCTGATTAATACGGTGGCCTCGGTGGTCAATAACGATCACGCGGTTAACGACAGAATTAAAGTAGTATTTTTAGACAACTATCGGGTCTCCCTTGCAGAAAAAATTATTCCGGCTGCGGACCTGAGCGAGCAGATTTCCACGGCCAGCAAGGAAGCTTCCGGAACGGGGAATATGAAATTTATGATGAACGGAGCTGTAACCATAGGGACCCTCGACGGAGCAAATATAGAAATTCTCGAGCAGGTGGGTTATGATAATATGTTTATCTTCGGACTCTCTCCGAGCGAGGTCCTGAGTTATTACAGCAACGGAGGTTATTCTTCAGCGGATATTTGCCGGAGCGATCCCAGGATTAAGAGAATTCTAAAACAGATCGGCGAAGGCTTTTATGCCGCGGGCAAGGGGGAGTTCAATGCGATTTTGGAATCGTTAATTGAGCATAACGACTACTTTTTTGTTTTAAAAGATTTTCATTCATACGTATGCGCTCAGGAGAGGGTTGGGGAAACTTTTAAGGACCGGCGCAAGTGGCTGAAGATGTCAATTATAAACACAGCTCATTCAGGCAAGTTTTCCAGCGATCGGACAATTTCCCAGTATGCCTCGGAAATCTGGGGATTGAAGCCCCTGGTGATCTAATACTTATTTGGACAAAGAAGGTGACCTGGCATGGAAGAGGACCGGTTTATGCACAATTCCCATGATCTTTTTTTCCGCACCCCCTTCGGGGCAGTCCCCTGTTGCCAAAAGATTGTGCTGAGGTTTAAAGTAAAATCTGCATCCGCTGCAAATCCCGCTTATTCCGACGAAAAAGTCAGCCTCTTTCTAATAAAGGAGCTGGCAGGGGAAAACAGCGAGGAAGAGCTGCCCATGGACCTGGAGGAAGAAACGGGCCATGAAAAAATATTCCGCAAAGAGATCTGCGCGCCGGCACAGCCCTGTTTGCTGTGGTATTACTTTATAATCCGCAGAGATGATGCAACTTTCTTTTATGGTAATTCCCGGCAAAATACCGGCGGGGTCGGCTGCGTTGCCGGCCATGTGCCTCCTGCCTACCAGATCACGGTGCACAAGAGGGATCTTACCGCTCCCCGCTGGTTTAAAGAGTCAGTTATGTATCAGATTTTCCCCGATCGTTTTTATAACGGACTGGAAGGCGGAAAGATATTAAATCCCAAAAAAAACAGCCTGATTCATTCCCACTGGGATAATACCCCTGTTTATATCCGCGAGCTTTCTTCAGGGAGAGTAATTCGCTGGGATTTTTTTGGGGGAAACCTGGAAGGGATAAGAAAAAAGCTTTCATATCTTAAACGCCTGGGCGTCTCCCTTTTGTACTTAAACCCCGTTTTCGAATCGCCGAGCAATCATAAATATGATACTGCTGATTACCACAAAATCGACCCCATGTTTGGGGATAACGATCTTTTTGTCCGGCTCTGCTCAGAAGCAAGACAGATGGGTATTAACATTATTCTGGACGGCGTTTTCAGCCATACGGGAAGCGACAGCATTTATTTTAACAAGGAGGGGACTTACCCCACCGTAGGGGCCTACCAGTCGCCTGACTCCCCTTATTACAGCTGGTACCGGTTTGCGGAGTATCCTCACCGCTATGACTGTTGGTGGGGGATCGATACTCTCCCCAATGTCAATGAACTGGACCCGTCTTACATGGATTTTATTATTTATGGGAAGAATAGTGTTCTGAAGCACTGGATGGGCGCGGGTATCAAAGGATGGCGCCTGGATGTGGCCGATGAGCTTCCCGGCGAGTTCCTGAAAAAATTGCATCAAGAAATAAAAAAACTGGACGATGAATCCATCCTCATCGGAGAGGTCTGGGAAGATGCCTCCAACAAGATCAGCTATGGAGAAAGAAGGCATTACCTTCTGGGGGATGAGCTGGACGGAGTAACCAACTATCCCTTGCGCAGGATCATCCTGGATTTTGTTCTGGGGCATCAAGATGCCGCGCAGGTTCATCTTGCCCTGATGAGCCTCTATGAAAACTATCCCCGGGATTATTTCTACAGTACCGTGAACCTGATCGGGAGCCATGACGTGCCGCGCATACTGACCGTGCTGGAGGAAAATCTTCCTGGAGACGTTTCCCCTGCCGAGAGAAAAGCCCTGCGCCTCAAACGGCTTCAGATGGTTTCCCTCTGGCAGATGACCTTTCCCGGAGTTCCCTGCATCTATTACGGCGACGAGGCCGGTCTGGAAGGGGGGGAGGATCCTTTAAACCGGGGAACTTACCCCTGGGGCCGGGAAGATAAAGCCATCCTGAATTGGTACCGGATGCTTATCGCACTGAGAAACCATTATGATGTCTTGCGCAGCGGTTGGTGGAAGACCCTTTATGCTTCCGGAAGCATTTACGCTTATGCCAGGTTTGTGGAAAAGGGGCAGGGTGCAAGCGGACAGGAGGCGATGGACAATACAGCGATCATACTGTTCAACCGGGACTTGCACAGGGAAGCCTCTGTCTCCCTCGACCTGGGGGGCTGCATCTGGGAAGGGTTGGTCGATCCCCTTGATGATTACAGCGAAATTTCCCCGGTGAACGGTTTTTTAACATTAACTTTAAAACCTCTAGAATGCAGGATACTTTTAAAGGACAGGTGGTCAGCAAACTTGAATTACGTTAGAGAAAGCGGCATACTTCTCCACCCCACCTCGTTGCCGTCCAAATTTGGAATTGGAGACATGGGGAAAGGGGCCTACCAATTTCTTGATTTTCTGGAGCAGAGCGGGCAAAAACTCTGGCAGGTGCTGCCTTTAAACCCGCCGGGGTTGGGACATTCTCCCTACCAGTGTTTTTCTGCTTTTGCCGGCAATCCCCTGATGATCGACCTGGAAAAGCTGGCTGAAGAGGGATTGCTGCCGGATTTGGATCAAGAAAATATTCCGGAATTTCCCGGGGACAGGGTGGTTTTTGATGAAGTAATAAGATTTAAAGAGGCGTGTTTTAAGAAAGCTTTTCATAAATTTGTTTCCCTTCCGAAAAGCGCCGACTACGAGGAATTCTGTCGGCAAAATGCCGGATGGCTGGATGACTTTGCGCTGTTTATGTCTTTAAAGGAGCATTTTCAGAGAAAGCCGTGGAACCAGTGGGAGAAATCCATCGCTTTCCGGCAGGAAGAAGCCCTTGAAACATACGGGAAAAATTTAGCTGTTGAAATTGAATACCATAAATTTCTCCAGTATATCTTTTTCAGTCAGTGGAAAGAGCTAAAAAAGCGCGCCGGGGAAAAGGGAATCAAAATCATCGGGGATCTTCCTATCTTTGTCAGCCATGACAGCAGCGACGTATGGTGCAACCCCGCCTTCTTTGAGCTGGATGAAAATGGGAATCCCTTGAAGGTAGCGGGTGTGCCCCCCGATTATTTCAGCGAGACGGGCCAGCTGTGGGGTAATCCCCACTACCGTTGGAATGAAATGGAAAAAGACGGTTACCGGTGGTGGATCGAGCGTTTTAGGGTTCTCTTCCAGCTGGTGGATCTGGTCCGCATCGATCACTTTCGGGGTTTTGAAGCATACTGGGAAATACCTGCCGGAGAAAAAAATGCTGTCAAAGGCCGCTGGGTCAAGGGGCCGGGGGAAGAATTCTTTTTCCGTTTGAAAGATGCCCTCGGCGATTTTCCCGTTATCGCAGAGGATTTGGGCGTCATTACCCCGGAAGTTGAAGAAATGAAAATAAAGCTGGGCTTTCCGGGGATGAAGGTTCTGCAATTTATGATCAAGCCCCGGATGGACCAAAAAATTAAGTTTCCCCTATTTGATAAGGATACCGTCCTTTATACGGGGACCCATGACAACGACACGCTCCTGGGATGGTACAGAAAGGGAGCGGAAGGCCGGCAAAGCAAAATGCCGGAAGAAAGCGGGGATATATGCTGGTACTTTATTGAAACTGCAATGCGCAGCGACGCGCGCACAGTTATTATCCCTTTGCAGGATATCCTGGAGCTTGATTCCGAAGCCCGCATGAATACCCCCGGAACCGCGGAAGGCAACTGGCTGTGGCGTTTTTCCGGTGACATGCTTACCGGAGAACTTGCCGGAAGGTTAAAAAGCCTGACGGAAAAATACCACCGCTGCTAAAGGAAAGGGGGGATTGTTTTCCCGGCAGCTCATTTGCTTTTCCGCACCAATTATGGACCCATTAATATAATTTTTCGGTAGATATTGCGCTGTTTGGCCGGCACCCGGCAAAGCAGCGTTTATTTTTTATTTTTTTAAAGGTAATTTTATTTTTATTAAGGTTCCTTGACCGGGGGCTGTATCTATTGAAAGCTCGCCCTTTAAGAGCGATACTCTTTCCATCATTCCCGGAATACCCAAACCGTTCTCCCAGTTATCCTGTACTTCCTCCAGTTCAAACCCAACACCGTCATCTTTTATGGTCACCTCAACAAATTGATCATCGGACCTTAATATCACATCAATATTTTTAGGCCGGGCATGCCTGATGGCATTGGTTATTGCTTCCTGAACGATGCGGTACACAGTTGTTTCTATTTCCTGGTCAAGGCTGGAAAATTTACATTCTTCATTGTCATAAATGATTTTAATATCTATATGCGCGGTCAAGTCCCTGATATACCTTTTTATAGCTTCATCGATACCCAGTTTATCAAGGGTCACCGGCCTTAATTCGTAAGATATTTTCTTAATTTCCTCAAGGGTATTGTACAGTACTTCCCGGTAAGTTTCAGCAAGCTTGCGCACTTCCTCCAGGTTATTGCTCTGCTGAATGGCTCTTAAAATTAGCATTAGACTTGTCAGGGACTGACTTGTACCATCATGTAGCTCACGGGCAATACGCTTCCTTTCTTCTTCCTGGACAGAGATCAATTTCTGCAGCAATTTCACCCTGTTTTTTTCTTTTTCTTCCAGGCTTTTCTGCAATTTCAAGTTTTGTTCCCAGTTTTTTTGCAGGCTGTTCATCATCCGGTTAAAGAAATTACCCAGTATTTCTATTTCATCTTTGGGCGGTGAAGCTTCTGCGTCCAGTTTCTGAGCTGGCGGAGAGCTTTTTGCCGGGTAGTTTGATCTGACGGCAGATATATCGGGACTAAATCTTTGGGATAAATCGCCCAGTTCCACTTTTTGCATGGCTTTGGCAAGCCGCTGCAGGGGGCCTGTAATTTTCCGGGACAAAGAGTAAGCGATCGCCAGGGCTAAAATGATACTGATTAATGAAATATAAATATATTGCCTGACAGTACTTTCCTTCATGGCCACAAACGGCGCTTCCGGTATGCCGACAAATAAAATTCCGATTACTTCTCCGCTGTTATCAAAAATGGGATCGTAAGCAGTCAAATAGTTTTCCCCAATAATAGAAGCCTGTCCCAGGTAGCGTTCTCCCCGTTCCAAAACCTTAGCGGCTACCTCCGGAGAAACTCTGGTACCAAGCGCCCTTTCCCCGTTTTCAAGGCGAACGGAGGTGGAAATGCGCAAATCATCCAGAAAAATGGTGGCATAAACCTTTAAGAGGCTGGATACTTCGTCAACGAATTTAACGTCCCGGTTGAGAAGTTTTCCTCCTAACAAATAAGCTTGAACATTGCCGTAATTATCTATAACTGGAACGGAGACCACCTGGGCAAGCCCCCGCGTTTCTTTCATTTCGCCCGCTTCATTTGCTTCCGGAGTCTGTATAATCCTGATTTCTGCATTGCTTGCCAGCCCCTCGGTTTTTAAAAAATTTTCGTCCAGCACTACAATCCCTTTCTGGGATTGCCCGTTGAAAAACTGGCTAAGAAAAGCACTTTCCAAATACTTTTCTTCCGTAAGGATAGGATTATTTGCACTCGCGGCAATTCTCCCGTTTGGTTCAACAATAGTTAAAAAACTTAAATCATGCTGGTGTTTAATGTTTGTTAATATTTTTTGTAAATTGGGGTCTTTGTATAAATAGGCATCCTGCAACAAAAGGTTCAGTGACAATGAATTAAAATTTAGAAATAAATTGTCCAGCTGTGTGTAAAAGACTTTCTGCGCTGTGTCAAGCTCTTTGTTAATAGTAAATTTTGATTGTTGTTCAATTCCTGTATTAAATAACTTGATAACAACGAAACTCGTAATCAGGATAATGAGGATAATGAGAATAATAAAACCGAGAAAATAGCTTTGCCAGATATTCAGCCTTCTAAGCATAATGCCTCCTGCCTTTTCCACTACGTATAATTTTCTTATATTTCTTAGCTTACCAGTGTGCTGGCCGTTATTCAATGCTACTCGCCAAAATACTTATTGTTAAATTAAGCAAAAAGAAATACTTGGCAGCGTTTCGAAGGTATTAAGCATATTCCCTTATTAATCATGTATTTAAGGCGGGGGATAACCTGTTTGTCTAATTGACGTATAGGGGAAAACCCTGATATAATCTAGGCATACAGGAAAGGTAGTAAGGGTTTTTCCCTATAGCTCGTAGGGAAAAGGAGAAGGGAGGAGTGTTAAATTTGTGAAAAAATTAACAACTCCGTTTTAAGGAAGCAGCTGATTAGCTAAACAGAAGCATCGTGGCAGTTAAAGGGCAGGAAAAAGGTGAACTTTGTTGCCAAAATAACGGGAGGTGTATTATTGTGGAAGAGCGTGATAGAAAAGTGCTTAATCAAATTCTTGCATCCTACGATTATGACAAAACAGATTTGATCGCCATTCTGCAGCAGATTCAGCACGAATACAGTTACCTGCCGCGACAAGCCCTGGAATACATCGCCAAAGAACTGCGTATTAGCCCGGTTAAAATTTACAGCGTCGCAACCTTTTATAATTCTTTTTCTCTGGAGCCTAAAGGATAGTACGTTACCCGGGTATGCGATGGGACAGCCTGCCATGTGCGGAAATCTGCGGCTATTCTTCGTGCGCTGAAGGAAAATCTTGGCCTGAGCGGAGAGAAAAAAACTACCGACGATATGCTTTTTACAGTGGAAACCGTATCCTGCCTGGGGGCCTGCGGACTTTCACCTGTCATCTCGATTAATGATGAAGTTCATGCTGAAATGACACCCGAAAAAGCACTGGCATTTTTGGAACAAATCAGAAAGGGGGCAAAGGAACGTGAAAAAGTTCACCTGTAGGCCGGATTTGACGGAAGCCAGGCGTGTTTTTGCCCAGGGTTTATCCCGGCAAAAAAAGAAAGTGCTTGTCTGTGCAGAAACCGGTTGTGTAGCAGGCGGCTCTCTCGAGATATTCGACAGGTTAAAAAGTCTTTGTGCAAAGCGGGGGATAAAGTGCGCTGTTGAACTCGGCCGTGAACTGGAGAAAGGCGGGCACGGACTGCAGGAGGAAAGCATCGGTTTGAAAAAAAGCGGTTGTCATGGTTTTTGTGAGATGGGCCCTCTTTTGCGCATTGAACCTGCCGGCTGGTTGTTTCTCAAAGTAAAGCCGGAGGACTGTGAAGAAATTCTTGAAACAAGCATTATTGGGGATAAACCGGTAACAAGGTTGCTTTATAAGCAAGGCGGGGATATCTATCCAACCCAGGAGGAGATCCCCTTTTACAGGAAGCAAACACGCCTTGTCCGTGCACATTGCGGACATAGCGATGCGGAATCCATTGAAGAATATATAGCCAACGGCGGGTATAAAGCATTGGAAATGGCGCTTTTTGAGCTTTCGCCGGAAGATATTTGCAAAGAAATTTGTGATGCGGGTTTGCGCGGGCGCGGAGGAGGGGGATACCCAACCGGGAAAAAGTGGGATCAGGTCAGATTACAAACGGAGCCGGTTAAATTTGTTGTCTGCAACGGCGATGAAGGAGACCCCGGTGCTTTTATGGACAGAAGCGTAATGGAAGGAGACCCTCACAGAATGCTGGAAGGCATGATGATCGCAGGCATCGCTACCGGCGCTCAAACTGCCTATATATATGTGCGTGCTGAATACCCCCTGGCTGTTAAAAGGCTAAAAAATGCCATTGAACAGGCCGAAAAGTATGGACTGCTGGGGGAACGCATTTTAGGTACGGATTTTTCCTTTAAAATTTATATCAACCAAGGTGCCGGTGCCTTTGTTTGCGGTGAAGGCAGCGCTCTTACCGCTTCAATTGAAGGAAACAGAGGGATGCCGCGCCCAAGGCCTCCCCGTACAGTTGAACAGGGATTGTTTGGCAAACCCACAGTGCTGAATAATGTTGAGACATTTGCCAACGTTCCGATAATAATTAACATTTCGGCAGCAGAGTACCGTAAAATCGGCACCGCCGGCAGTCCCGGAACCAAGGTTTTCTCTTTAACCGGAAATGTTAAACATACCGGACTGATTGAAGTGCCCATGGGCACTACTTTAAGAGAAATAGTGTTTGACATAGGCGGCGGCATAAAAGGTAACAAAGCTTTTAAAGCAGTGCAGATCGGCGGGCCTTCCGGGGGGTGTTTGACTGCCGACCATTTAGATTTACCCCTTGATTTCGATTCGCTGAAAAAAGTCGGCGCGATAATGGGCTCCGGAGGCCTTGTGGTCATGGATGAAACATCCTGTATGGTTGAGATTGCCCGCTTTTTCATGAAATTTACCCAGAACGAGTCATGCGGGAAATGTGTACCCTGCCGCGAAGGAACCAGGGCTATGCTTAATATATTGGAGCGTATTGTGGCGGGTGAAGGTAAACCCGAAGATATTGATGTTTTGCTTGAGCTTGAAGATACTGTGACTTCTACTTCCCTTTGCGGACTGGGTAAAACTGCCGGATCTCCGATTGTGAGCACTATTAAGTATTTCCGGGATGAATACATCTCCCACGTGCGGGATAAAAAATGCCCGGCGAAAGTTTGCCAAGCCCTGAAAAGTATCTATATTGACGCCTCACTCTGCCGCGGTTGTGGCAAGTGCTCGCGCATCTGCCCCGCAGAAGCAATCAGCGGAGAAATAAAAAAAGTTTTTGTCATAGACGAAAGCAAGTGTATCAAATGCAAAGCTTGTATTTCCGAATGTAAATTCAACGCCATTGTGGAGGGATAATGAAATGAATACTTTAAAGAAAAAATATATGTGGGTAGACGGACGCAGGGTTGAATTTATTGAAGAAAAAAATATCCTTGAAGTAGTACGCAAAGCAGGGATTGATCTTCCGACGTTTTGCTACCATTCCGAACTTTCGGTCTACGGTGCCTGCCGGATGTGTGTAGTCGAAAATGAGCGGGGAGAAATTAAAGCTTCCTGCCATACGCCTCCGCAGGATGGTATGAAGGTAAAAACCAATACTCCCAAACTGCAGAAGCATAGAAAAATGATCCTGGAGCTGCTCCTGTCATCCCATTGCCGTGATTGCACTACCTGCCCGAAAAGCGGAAAATGCCGGCTGCAGGAACTGGCGCTTCGTTTTAACATTACCAGTGTTCGCTTTAATGGAGGAAACTTTGCACAACGCAATTACCCCATTGATAGCTCCAGTTTATCCATTGTCCGGAATCCAAATAAATGTATCCTCTGCGGCGATTGTGTGCGCATGTGCTCGGAGGTTCAGAATGTAGGGGCCATAGATTTTAGAGGAAGAGGTTCGCAGATGAAGGTCAGCACCGCTTTTGACGAACCGATCAGCATGACCCGGTGTGTCCACTGCGGTCAATGCGCTGCTGTCTGCCCCACCGGAGCCATTACGGTCAAATGCGATTGCCCTGGTGTCTGGAAGGCGCTTTACGACAAAAACAAACGGGTTGTAGCTCAAATTGCACCGGCTGTCCGTGTGGCTTTTGGCGAGGAATACGGAATAGTTTCCGGGGAAAACGTCATGGGAAAAATTGTGGCAGGTTTGCGGGTGCTTGGTTTTGATGAAATCTACGACACTTCTCTGGCCGCTGATTTAACGGTTCTGGAAGAATCTGCAGAGCTGCTGCAAAGACTTCGTCAAAATGAAAACATCCCCATGTTTACCTCCTGCTGCCCGGCATGGATATGCTACATGGAAAAGAATTATCCGGAATATAAAGATTCGGTTTCGTCCTGTAAATCTCCAATGCAGATGCTTGGCGCGATAATAAAGGAGCATGCAAGGACTATTGAAGGAATGGATGACGGAACAATCGTCAATGTTGCCATAATGCCCTGCACAGCCAAAAAATTTGAAGCAGCACGGGAAGAGTTTAAACGGGACGGCATACCGGATATTGATTATGTCATAACCACCCAGGAACTGATAAAAATGTTCAAGGAGGCCGGAATCGTTTTTGCCGATTTAGAGCCGGAAGCACCTGATATGCCCTTTGGCATATACAGCGGGGCAGGAGTTCTTTTTGGCGTGACAGGAGGCGTAACAGAAGCTGTTATTCGCCGGGTAGCAGAGGATAAAAGCAGGGAAGCGATAGCGGATATTGCCTATACGGGTATAAGGGGCCTGGAGGGAGCCAAGGAAGCAGAGGTTACAGTTGGGGATAAAACACTAAAAATTGCCGTAGTAAACGGGCTTAAAAATGTAGATGAAATTATTAAAAAAATTCAAGCAGGAGAAGCTCATTATGATTTTATTGAAGCAATGGCCTGCCCAGGCGGCTGCATCGGCGGTGCCGGACAACCTTACGGCCTAAACGGCCTTAAACAACTTCGCTCCGACGGTTTGTACAGGGCGGATAAATTATCGCAGGTGAGAAGATCTGAAGAAAATCCCGTCTTGAAGGGGCTTTACAACGGTCTCCTGAAAAATAAGACTAAATCACTGCTTCATGTTCATTATAATCATAGTCCGCTGATAGAAGATAAACCGCTTAAAACCTGTACAAGTAAAGCAGCTGATCTACTTGCAAATAAGTAAAAAGTTCCTGTTTTTTCATCATAAGAGGAAGCCGGTTTTGGTTCAGCACGAGGTGACGAGGGGGAGGTGACGAGGGGACGGGTGACGAGGGGACGGGGTACTTGTCAATATTTTTAAAGAGCGTTTCAGCCATAGGTATGACTTAGGTAACCGCGCGGTGGTTCTTGCGGTTACCTATTTTTGTTTTGTCAAACCCGTATTTCGTAATCTTCCTATTCCAATATATTTTGGATTTCGATAACTCCAGGCAGATTAATTTACCGGAACTTCGAAGGTTATATTATAGAGCTCAGTAAAGGTTATCCTTTCAATGTGCAGTGCGAGATTATCACCTTTCCCCGGAAAATGCAATGTCCGGGTATGCCGAATTCGGCCGTCAGGGAGCTTATCAAGGTTTTCCGTAACAGTATTTTGCAGTTCGACCTCATTCCCGTCGATCATGAGATATACTCTTGTCAAAACTGTGCTTTCGTCGGATGTAATGGTAACAAAGGTACTATCATTTGATTCATACACTCTGTCTATTTCTATTTCCTGGCCCAAAATTTCTATCTCACGCTTTGTTTCCACTTTATTTAAGTTCACCTTTTCGTTTACATCGCGATCAACCGACATACTTTCCAATTTAATATGAAGTGATTGGAGATCCTCAGGGAGGGCATCAAACGACTGCTCAAAGGTAATGCCTCTCATATCCGTGCTCATACCGCCTCCTTGCTGTGAGATTACTTCGTTATTGTTGGCGATGAGGCTGACGGTAAGGTGGTTCATCCTGAGCCTTTCCCCTCTTAACTGGTCCCTGGCTACCTCCAGAATATTTTGTATGGAACCATAAATGACGGTACGGGTGGGCGAGGCTAAAATAGACTCAAACTTTATTTTTGTCTGTTCAAGCTCAAAGGTTTGATCAATGGTCTTTTTCAAAGTCCGCCCCATCGCCTTTGTTCTGTCCAGTTTAAAGGAGATCGCTCCTTCTTCCAGGGTGTTGTCATCTATTAAGCCGAATTTAAAGTGCAGAGTTCGTTCGAGAAAAAAGGGAGGCTCAAAACCCATTAACCACTTTATTTCAGTATTTTCCTCATTTATCTCTCCCTGACCGCCTTCCGCCATATAGCTGCCAAATAGTCCATTTAATTGCATTATGGGCTGAAGGTTTACTGAATCAACCTGACCTCGGGGATCATGAACGGTATAAAAGGCAAGCAGCTGGCTTTCGTCGAGCATAATGCCGTCCAGCGTAACCGATACGCCATTTTGAAAAGTATGGCTTTTCCCGATGAGCTGTCCTTTTCCCAGTTCATTTAGTTGTTTTAAGGTACCGTTCATTACCTGGTCATAACCGAGCAATTTTTTACCATAAAAGGCCAGGGTATTAAAGTTGTACCCCGCAAGCAGCACGGCCAGGCAAACAGCGGCGGCCTTTATCCTCCAGCTATTATTTCTCCGCTTCAAAACCCTTTTTCCGTTTAAAGCACGGGATAATCTTTCCCCCAGCTCTTCCGGCACTTCCACTTTATCAAGAGTCTTTTTTCTCTCCTTCAGCATATTTTCAATATTTTCCATAGCCTTCATCCCCCAAAGTTTTTTTCAGCTTTTTAAGGCCTGTTGATAGGCGTGACTTAACTGTTCCCAGAGGTATTTTTAAAAGATGGGATATGGTTTCATAATCTAAATCAAGGTAATAGCGGAGCCGGATCACTTCCTGGTGTTTATGGGACAACCCGGCAAGAGCCGCATCCAGCATCAGGCGCTCTTCCTTCTGGTTGAAATCATTATTCTTTAATTCTTCTGTTTCTTCTGCAAAGGAATCGTACAAGATGATTCTTTTTTTTCTTCTTAAACGTCCTCTGCAGCAATTTACCAGAATTGTTTTGCTCCAGTTGTAAAAGGCATCCACTTTCCTTAACCGGTCTATCCTTTCATATAAAATAACGATCATATCTTCCATAGCATCAAGCGCATCTTCCTTATTGTTTAAAAACGCGTATGCCAGTTTATAATACTCCTGATTTTGCAGCATAATCAGCTCAACTAGCGCATCTTTATCTCCCTGTTTTGCCTTTTTTACCAGCAGATTTGTTTCCACGCAAACACCTCGTCCACTCTAGCTCTCTATATATAAGAGTAATACAGCCTGGAAAAGGTTCAACTCTTCTTCCGAAGAAAGGTGATAGTTTCCAGGATCCTCTGGAGCCAGCGGGAGACACGCTGGTGCATGACATTCGGTGAGGATTCTTTCACCAGCATGCCTAAAGATGCAGGAATATACTGAGCATTTAAAGAATATTGCTATGTCTTGGATTTTAAAAGACCTTGACAACGGTGCTACTATGGAAGGTTTAAAGACGCCTGCCAGGAGACCGGCGGGTCAACCCCAGTAGTAAAACCATTTACCGCAGCATCCGCCGCTTAAGAAAAGTAGAATTTGAAGAGCTGTGGGCGTTGCAGTGGAAGTGTTGGAACCACAATGGCTGCGGGGTGTTTGGTCGCCAATGTGGAGAGGAGAAGTAATAAAGGAGAAAATCCTGGACAAACTGTTCAGCTGAAAGAGAGGTGCTTATCCCCATGGGCATCAATAAAACCAGAGGTTTCCTTTATACCCTGGCCAGGTTGCTGGGTGATTTCCAGGCTATCTCCAGCGGCAGTCCAAAGAAAATAGGCAAGCGGATAGCCAGGCGAGCCGCCGGCAAAGTCACTGGCCGGGCTTTTAGGAAACTATTTAAGTAATAGAGAGGATGCTTGTCTTGAACCCCCTGCTCTCAGGTCTGGCAGAGATTTGCCGGCAATATAAATTTACTTCAAAACTGTTAGTGGTCAATTCTTATCAATCGGGACACCAGCTCCTGGAAGCCCTTGCCCAATACGGCGTTCCCTGGCTGAACTATGCCAAATTCCAGGTTGTGGAAATTCCCCGGGAAGCTGGCAAAAGGCCGTTAAAAGCAGATTTGTTGGCTAAAATATAGGTGAAGGTCAAATTAAAAAGACGAGGGAGGGGTCTTAATGAAAAACCTCAGCATGCTAAAGGATAGAAAAGAGTATAATCTGCTGATTGAAATTGAAGCTAACTTAAAAAAGATATATGGTACCAAATTGCAGAAGATTATTTTGTATGGTTCCTACGCACGGAACGAACAGGTTCCAGGATCCGATCTGGATGTTATGGTCCTTCTGGATCTGCAAGAGGCGGAAATAAGGAAATATAGTGAAGCAGTGTTGGATTTGGCTGTGGATCTGACTACCCGCTACGGTATTGTTGTTTCCATACAGGAAAGTAATATTGATTTTTTCTATGAATGGGCTGATACATTGCCTTTTTACAGTAATGTGAACAAAGAGGGGATGGAATTGTATGGAAGATAAGCAGAAAACCCTCTCAGACTACAGACTGCAGAAGGCAAAAGAAGACCTGGAAGCGGCAAAAATTACATTTGAGCATCATAAACTAGCCCAATCAGTAAACCGTTCTTATTATGCTTTTTTTCATGCAGTGAGAGCTTTGCTGGCTTATGATTTATTTGATTCCAAACGGCACTCTTCGGTTATCGGGTATTTTAATCAGCAATATGTGGCCACTGGTAAAATTGGCAAAGAGTATTACAAAATGCTTGCCAGGGCCTTTGATAAACGAATGAAGAGCGACTATCATGATTTTTATAGCGTGACTAAAGAAGAGGCGAGAGAGCAGTTGGATAATGCGGGGGTTTTTATTGATTTAATTGAGAAATACATTGAAGATCATTATGTGTACAAGGGACTTTAATGTTTGCACCAGCCAGCCCTCAGGGAAAACTCCATTACACCAAGCCTGGCTGTTGTGACTCGACTTTCAGATGAGCGGCAACAAAATAAGTGTAAAGACGTTGAGATTGATATGATTGGAGCTGAAGCTGCTGCCATTACACACGGTCATGAACTTGGGTATATTCCGGCGGCTGCGCTGGTACACATCATTCATATGGTGGCACATAATTCCAATATTACACTGCTTGCTGCGGTACAAGACTCTATGGAAGCGATGAAAAAACTGTTCCCGGAAGCCAAACATCTTCATGAGCTGTTAATTCTGATGCAAAAGGCTATTGACCTGTCAACAGAAAACATGAACGATTTTGAGGCAATCAAGGAACTGGGGGAAGGATGGGTGGCGGAAGAAACATTAGCAATAGCAATCTATTGTTCTTTGAAATACTGCAGCAGCTTTGATAAAGCCGTCATCGCCGCTGTAAACCACGACGGAGACAGTGACTCAATCGGAACGGTTACTGGGAACATAATGGGAGCCTATCTTGGTTTGCGCGGCATACCTGAAAAGTATATTGAACATCTGGAGCTTAAGGATATTATTATTGAAATAGCGGATGATTTGTATAACGATTGCAAAATAACAGAATATGGTTCCTACCGTGATGATGTGTGGGCGCATAAATACATTTATCATGATTATGGAAGGGAAAAATGATAAATTCCAATATCTCAAATGAACTGATAAAAAGTATTGAGCAATAGATGCTTTGGCATTTATAAACCAATATGATGAATGGGATTTTGATGATCTAACTGATGAGATATTACCATATGTCAGGGAAGAACTGACCCAAATAAGAGATACAAGAATTGTCAGAGCCAAGAAAAAGGTAAAAAAGAAAGAAGAAAACCGTACTCCTGCAAAGATATATGTGAATACATTATGGGAAGCCAGGCTAACAGATTTGCAACGCCTGGCTTTCATGCGTCATGGTAGTCAATTGCCATCTGGAACAGGGGCCTAAGGCTATTTGCCGCAGTATTGCCATCAGTTGGATTACCTATCCTGAAGTATTGGAACATGAAATAATTGCCCTTGCAGCTGAGGTCAGAAGAAGAAGCTATGACCAGCTGAGCAGTAATTCGCAGAGCTCAATCAGTTGCTCAGGGTAAAAAAATTACATGGAATGGAAGGAGTTGACCCAAGATATCGTTTTAGAACTTTCACTATTGTTAAGTGGTATTGATATCCTTTACGAGCCGCTGCGTGGCAGGCTTGACAAGCCTGCTTCTGCCGCAAGGTTGCCAGGAAAGATTAACTCGTCACTGGTTGCGTTCCCTAAACCTTGGATAAAAATAGGTTAGAAAACATATAGCGTGGACATGAACACCAGTAAGGTTTTTCAAATATTTCCCTATGAAACCTTTATAAACAAAACACATTGTAATTTTGAGTGGAAATGTCCGGTATTACTGGAAGGGATACTGGCGGGTAACCAGAGTGATGCCGCTGCTTTTGATAGAGCGTGTTGGATAGGAGACATTGTGCCTGTTGGAAGAAATATAATCCGTGCATGATAAAAATGATCGCCTTAAGAGCTCGAATACGACATATAGAGGGTTAAAAATAAATCGGGAAAATTAAAACCAAATTTATTTCCGCATAAATTATTATAAAAATTTTTCTAGCACAATCAAAAAGGACACAAGTGTGTCCTTTGGCTATGATAACCTTAACGTAGAGAGCATTAGCCATCAAATAAATGTAAAGCTTGGAAGGTGGTATGAGCCAATCAAAATGAAGATAGCAGTGTTTCAAAAAAAAGTTGTTCGCCGTTCAATACCTGCGTTAATACCGATTATTATTGGCAGCTTAATATATATACTATGGCGCCCCCTTACTATCCGTATTTTTAGTTGGCTGGACATAATTGGCCTTAGTATTGCAGTAGAAAAGTTGAGAAAACTTTCAATGTCAATATATCCCTATGTCCCTGATTGGGTAGTGTACTCTGTGCCGAATGGACTCTGGGCGTTTTCATACGCATTAATAATAACAATTATTTGGTGGAGGTCTGAGTCTATTGTTAAATACTTTTGGTTGGGTTCAATTCCAATTCTGGGTTTAGGTTATGAGTTGCTGCAGTTAAGGGGGGTGATTCAAGGCACATTCTGCTGGCAAGATTTAAACCTGTGTATTTTAGGCATTGGTAGTGGCGTAATTACAGGAAGAATGGTAAGGAGGAAAGAAAAGTGAGAAGAGTGTCCCTATTGTCGCTTGTATCAATCATTATTTTACTGTTTTTCATTTTGATGGCTCTCGGAAGCAACGAATCAACTGAACCACAGAAAGTGGAAAGACCCGAAACTGAAGAAACTGCTGTATCTACTCCGGTACCGGAATCGGCAGTCAACCAGCAATTATTTAATATGGGCGACACTGTGAGTATGGGAAACCTTGAAGTAACACTGAACTCTGCCCGTTGGGACGGCGGCAGCCAGTTTATGCAGCCTTGCGAAGGTGAGTGGTGGCTTGTTTTGGATGTAACAATTGAAAACAAGGGTGATGAAGCAGTAGCTATCTCCAGCTTATTGATGTTTAGCCTATACGATGAAGATGCTTACTCCTGTGACATGGAATTTTTTGCAGAAACCAAAGGAAATCTTGACGGTGAGGTGGGAGCCGGCAGAAAAATGCGCGGAGAAATCGCCTTTTCTGTTGATGAAAACCAAAAACAATGGGAGTTTATTTTTGACCCCAACATTTTCGGTTTTGGGCAAGCTATTTATCTTGTAAATGTTGAAGATGTATCAGGTTAAGAGTAATGTTTTTTTATGACTGGCTCCTTTACCAGGTAAACCATAAATTATTACGGAGGTAAATAAGATGCGTATTGCTGTTTTGGTAATAGGCTTAATATTCATGATTATCATTGGTGTGCAAGGCTGCCTGGTCGGTGCAGGCGGAACGATTTTCGGAGATGAAGAACTATCAGGCGGCGGCGGGATTGGCATGTTTGCATCTTTACTATTCGGTGTGGCTGCTGCATTTGTAATGGCCAAGCCTGTTATTTCGGTAGTGATATTTATCCTGGCGGCACTACTGGCATTTTTAGCCGGCACTACTGGCTTTTCCGACATGAATATTTGGGGTGTTCTGGCATTATTACTGGCAGTACTAAGTTATTTTGGACACCGGGAGCTGTTAAGAAAACAAGAAAAGAATGTAATACCAAAATAGTCTAAGATAAAAAATATGGGGCGAAAGATGCAGGATTATACCGGGCATTTAAAGAATATTGCTATATAGACGTATTTTGAGGCCCAGGTATATTAAGTAATGTGATGATGGATAAAAAATAACTAGCAGAGAGATGTTTAAAAACTGCACTCCCTGGAGGTGAATGACAATGCCCGGCTATCCCCGCATGCGGGATTTTCCCGAGGCACTCGTAAAAATATTACTAACAATCATGGAAAAGACTCCTGACGGTGGTGCCACTATGGAAGACTTAAAAGACGCCTACCAGGAAACCCGCGGCTCAACCCCCAGTAATAAAACCATTTACCGCAGCATCCGCCGCTTAAACTTAATTTTCAACCCTTTGGCTTATGGAGAAACCCCGGAAAAAGTAGAATGTGAAGATAAAGATGACATCGCCGACGATGAAAACGACATGGAAGAATTTAAGCCTGTCATCAGGAGTAGTCGCCGAAAAGGGAAAACCCGCTATCTTTTTAACGGTGAATTGCCCACAAGCAGTATCGATGCCAACAATGCTTTGCTCATGGCCCTGGGGCTCTATTCACAACAGCGCGGCTTGCTGAAAGGTCACTTCGAAACAGCTATCAGAGAGATCCTGCGGGATATGCTGGCCCGGATAAGTGCGTACAATAATGTATTCCGAGAAATAGAGCGACACATCCACGTTTCCGGTTATGGCTCAGCCAATCCCGGCAAGAACGTTACAAAAATTAAAGAAATAATGCGGGCCATCCACCATCGCAAAATAATCCGTATGGAGTATCTCCGTTCTTACGACGGCACTCTTACAAAAAGAGAGGTGGAGCCTTACGGGCTAGTATGCAGGCTTAACAACTGGTATCTAATCGCCAATTGCCTGCAACAGCAGAAAAAGCGTGTTTTTTTGTTGGACCATACCATACGCCTTGAGGTGGTAGAAGCCAGCACTTTCAAATGGCCTGAAGGTTTTTCTCTGCATGACTATTACGGCAATGCCTGGGGTGTTTGGACCCCTGATGATGAGCAAGGACATATAAAAGAAACTGTCAGGCTGAAGATAGCTAAAGGTATTGCCGAGCGTTTCCGGCTTGTCAGCTTTCATGACTCCCAGCAAACGGAAATGCTCCCGGACGGGGAAGCCATGGTTACCTTCACGGTTAAAGGTGCCAGCGAGATGATTCCCTGGCTTATGAGCTGGGGCGCTGCAGTGGAAGTTTTGGAACCCCAATGGCTACGGGATGCTTTTGTTTCAAATGTTGAGGAGGTACTGGGGATTTACCATAAATAAAGATGATTGTAAAAAATAAGTTTAGCGCAAGGGGGCTGAACGGTTGTTTATTGCAGACCTTAAGGGGAAGCTTTCCGTATCGGAGCTTAACAGTGAAGATTTTCTGACATCTTCTGTTTTCTCTGTTTTCAGTTACCTTAATGGACGATGGCTTGAAAAATATTTACAACAGGCCATCAATTTGGATAATAAAAAATTAGACATTTCAATCAACAATCCTGAAATTGACTTCTGGCCTTGGTTTTCCAATAAAGACAGTAAGGCCGAACCGGACCTTGTTGTCTACTCTGGCAATATTGCTGTAATTATAGAAGCAAAAAATTATGAAGGGAAAAGTGGAGAAGGGACTGTTATCGAAGAAGAAACTTTAGAAGAAATAATCATCGATCAGCTTTGGAGAGAGTATTATGTTGGGCTAAATAATATCCTCAGCGCAGGTTACAAAGATTTTTACCTGATTTACCTGACCAGACACCCACAGTTGCCAGTAAATGAGCTGGAGTCTACTTTGGGGTTAATAGCAAAGCACGACCCCGAAGAAGTTAAAAGAGCCCGCAGACGCATTTACTGGCTTAACTGGCAAAAGGCTGTTCCCATTCTTGAGGAAATAGGAATGAACCATCCAAAACATGCTATCGAATCAAAAATATCGAGAGATCTCCTCTTATTTCTGGAAAGAAGGGACCTGGGTGTATTCTCCGGATTTAAATTTTTAGATAATCATAACAACCTGCCACTTCTGCCTGACGTACTATTTTTCAGAAAAGCATACAGGCCCTACTGGCAATTTCTTAATAAATACAACATACTTGATCATGTGCAAACATTATTTTACCAAAAATATAACTTGCCCTATTGAATTTATCTAAGCTCTGTACCAAAGCCAGCATTGCCTGGAAGTACAATTTTTTTTTATGGGAGGAACTGAGCAAATGAGTGAAAATGGCAAAATAATCAACCAGGCATACGAGGTATTAAAAAGAGTCTACAAAGAGATCTATCGTTTGAAGGATGACATCGGAGACCTTCTGGCTGAATATGACGATACTATTAAATTTTATGATGAATACTCCTATAGTCCAAATAATTTATTCCTTAAACCCTACCATGTTTTCTTTTTCAGACAGGATCTTGATCCAATAAAGGAAGGAATCCCCATGCGCGCACTGGTGATAATTTGCCTGTTTGATGAATACAGGGATATGTGCCGGGTAAATTTAAGAGATGAACCTGAATTGTGGGTAGGCCTTTTTGATATTTTTGATGAACAAAAGAATTGTCGAGCTCCGTGGGCATGTTCAATCCTTTCTACCAATAAAAGGACTTACTATGACAAAAAATTAAAGATCGGCGGAGATATTTTCAATTATACTTTTACCCGCGAATTAGATAACGATAAGAAAAATGGAGCTAGCTGGAAAGGAAAGTTAGTCGGTTATCCATTGGTTGAAATAACTGATAGAGAAGTAATAAAGGAGAAAATCCTGGACAAGCTGTTTAGCTGAAAGAGAGGTGTTTATTCCCATGAGCATCAACAAAACCAGAGGTATCCTATATACCTTGGCCAAGTTGTTGGGTGATTTCCAGGCTATCTCCAGCGGCAATCCAAAAAAGATGGGCAAGCGGGTGGCCAGGCGAGCCGCCGGCAAAGCCACTGGCCGGGCTTTTAGGAAACTATTTAAGTAATAGAGAGGAGCTTTTGTCTTGAACACCCCGCTTTCAGGCCTGGCAGAGATTTGCAGACAATATAAATTTACTTCAAAACTGTTAGTGGTCAGTTCTTATCAGGCGGGACACCAGTTCCTGGAAGCCCTTGCCCGGTACGGCGTTTCCTGGCTGAATATTAAACCCGTTACACCTTTGGAACTTGCTCTAGAGATAGCGGCACAGGCAATGGAAGATAATAACCTTAACGTGATTAGCGAAGGGCAGATATTTCTTTTCATTGATGAAACGCTGCATGAACTGCACACCCGGGGAGAGCTTAAATACTTTTCAGAGTTAAAAGATAATGCGGGTTTGACCGCAATATTGAAAAATTCCCTCATGGAATTAAGGATGGCCGGCCTGTGGTCGGCAAACATCAATGCGGATGTCTTCGTTGACAAACAAAAGGGGCGGGAAATCAAGTTACTTCTGGAAGGGTATGAAAAAAGGCTGCAAAATCATCACCTGCTTGATACAGCATCACTCTATGTTAAAGCTTTGGAGATACTTGCCTCTGGGGCACTTCCGGAGCAGGAAGACGAATTGCTTTACATTATTCCCGAACAGCTGGAACTGGAGTTTCTTTCATTTACTTTTCTGGAAAGGCTTACGGGATCGCAGCGCCTGGTTATTCCTGCCGAGCCGGTGAGCGGCCTTTCCAGGCCGGAAGGTTTTTACTTCCAGCCTGGTAATAAGCCGGGAAAAGAATCTCCCTTTTCCTTTCTCTATGATGTGGAAAAGGCCCCGCCTAAAAGGGATGTTGATGAAGTAGAAATCATCAAGGCATACGGAACATCTTCCGAGATCAGGGAGGTGTTTCGTATGCTGAAAAAGGACCGTATACCGGCAGACAGGGCCATACTCTGTTACACAAACGGTGAAACCTACCTGCCGCTTGTCTACACGTTATCTCAGGCTTACAATATCCCCGTTACCTTCGGGGAAGGGATACCGGTGGGATTTACCCGGCCGGGGAAGCTCTTGTCCGGGCTGCTTGAATGGATAGAAGCAAACTATGCCGTCTCCAACCTCTCCAGGCTTTTTACTGAAGCTTCTTTCAAGGCATCGGCTCCCATGGCCCTGTCCCGCCTGTTGCGACGGGCAGGAATCGGATGGGGCCGGGAAAGATACCTGCCGGTTCTGCAAGGCCTGGAGCAGGGCCTTAGCGCAGACCTGGTGAAAGCAGCAAAAGTAGAAGATGATGAGCAAGATACATACACCGCTTCTCTGCAAAAGCGCCGGGAACAGGTCCTTGAGCTTAAAGAAATCGTTGCCTTTCTTCTGGACAAGCTGCCCATACCGGATGATCAGGGTTGTATTAGTTTTAAAAAACTCTGCGACGGGTTAAGGGAAATTATGCAGCAGTACGCCAGGGATAAGACTGCTTTGGATAAGCAGGCTATCGCGGCCTTAATGGAGCAGTTATCCGAGGCATCACAAAGCCTGCGGGGGGAAATTTCCATGCGCCCGGCAGTGCAAAGGCTAAAAACGTGGCTGGAAACCGTGAGGATCGGGGCTTCCGGTTTTGAGCCCGGACATCTCCATGTTACTTCCTTTAGCCAGGGTGAATGGTCCCATCGTCCCCATACCTTTCTGATAGGACTGGATGATGGACATTTTCCCGGCAGCGGCCTGCAGGATCCGGTGCTCCTTGATCGGGAAAGGGCCGCCATAAGTAGGAATTTAAAACCCAGGTCAGCTGCACCTTTAGAAAATACATACCGTTTAAACCGTTTCCTGGCTTCCCGCAGAGGCAGGATAACCTTAAGCTTTGCTGCTTATAATCCTGTAGAAGGACGGACCTCATTTCCGGCAGCCATCCTCCTGCAGGCATACCGGCTGAAAACGAGGGACACCGGGGCCGATTATTCTCAGTTTATGCATTCACTACCCAAGTCAGCAGCCTTTTTCCCCGCACAATTTCAAAATTCCCTCTCAGAGGAAGAATGGTGGGCTTCCCTTGTCTTGCATCATGGTAAGAACGGGGATCTGAAGGGGGTCAGAAACTGTTACCCCCATCTTCATAAGGGATTGCTGGCAGAAGAAACCCGCAGCAGTGAGTTTTTTACAGCCTATGACGGCAAAGTTGCCGTCGATCCGGAAGACCTGGATCCCCGTCTAAACGGGCGTAACATTTCAGCCACACGGCTCGAAACTTTAGCTGCCTGTCCCTTTGCTTATTATCTGCGCTATATCCTGAAAGTTGAGCCGCCTGATGAACAGGTTTTCGATCCGGGCAGATGGCTTGACCCGCGGACCCGGGGTTTATTGTTGCACCGGATATATGCAAACTATCTGCGTAAAACAACTGCCGGAAAAGCGGCAGACCTCCCTGACCGGGACTATCTCGTGGAAATGGCCGAAGAATTAATTGTAGAAACGAAAAAGCAAATTCCCCCTCCCAGCCCTGTTGTTTATGCATATGAAAAACATGAACTCTTGCAGGGTCTGGAAGTATTTTTGCGCGTTGAAGACGAGCTGCGCCGTGACGGTAGCTGCCCTGTCTATCTGGAAATGCCGTTCGGTTTTGAAATTGATGAAGAACCGGTACCGGCAGGGTTGTGCCTGGATGAACCGGTCGAAGTAAAGCTTCCCGGTGGGGGTACTGTTTATTTGAGGGGCCGCATCGACCGTATTGACCGCATCAGCCCGGATGAACCCCTCTTCCGGGTCTGGGATTTTAAAACGGGCAGTACTTACGGTTATGACGAATTTAAATACATAAAACAGGGGCAGCAGATCCAGCATTGCCTTTACGCTTTGGCCGCAGAGACTATTTTACAAAATAAAGAACCGCTGGCCCGGGTGGAGGAGGCAGGTTACATTTTTCCCACCGAAAAAGGTGAAGGGGAGCGTTTCTTAAGACAGCAGCACCGGCGCGGGGAGGCTTTACTGGCTTTGCAAAATATGCTCGATCTTTTAGCCACAGGTGTGTTTTGCGCTACGCACGATCAGGGCGGCTGTACATATTGTCAATATCAGAGCGCCTGCCGTTACCCCGATTCCGTGGAGCATATCAAGAAAAAGCTCCGTTTTGAAGGTAATACGCCGTTAGCACCCTGGAAGGAGTTGCAGCAATATGACTGAACAAAGGCTCATAGACGCTGCCGCCCGGGAAGCTATACGCACCCGGCTGGATCGGAACTTTCTGGTGGAGGCCGGTGCCGGTTCCGGAAAAACATCCTGCCTGGTGGACAGGATGGCTGCCCTGTTGGCAGGCGGCCACTGCCGGCCTGAGAAACTGGCTGCCGTGACCTTTACCCGTAAAGCAGCGGGTGAACTGAAAGAACGGTTCCAGGTTCGCCTGGAAAGAATGTTCCGCGAAGAAAAAGATCCGGTTGTAAGGCAACGTTTAAGCGAAGCCCTTGGAAAAATGGAGCGCACTTTTGTGGGCACCATCCATTCATTCTGCTCACGCCTGCTCAGGGAGCGGCCCGTTGAAGCCGGAGTAACCCCTGACTTTACTGAAATCGAAGGGCTGGAGGAACGTCTCCTGTCGGAGATGGCCTGGGAAGACTACTTGCTGGAAGTACGCCTGCAGGAACCACAGGCCATGGAGCAACTGAGCGAACTGGATCTTTCACCTGCGGATCTAAAAGAAGCCTTTCTACAACTGATCCGCTACCCTGATGTGGAGATGGTTGGGGAGAAGACTCCCTATCCGGATCTTTCAGGAGTAAGAGCCAGGCTGGAGGAATTCTGCCTGCTGGCACAGCAACACCTCCCTGTAAAACAGCATCCCGATGGTTGGGACGGGCTCCAGGCAACTGCCAGAAGGGCACTGCGCTGGCAAAGAATGTTCGATTTACAACAGGACCGCTACCTTTTGCGCCTGCTGGAAAAGATGGACAAAAACGCCGGCCCCACCTTTAAACGCTGGCCAAACAGGGAAGATGCTGAAACCCTTGCCAAAGCCTTTGCAGATTTCCGGGAAAACGGGCTTAAGCCTGCCAGGAAAGCCTGGTTGGAATACCGCCACTTTCACCTGCTGGCCTTTCTTATCCCTGCCGCAGAACGTTACCATGACCTGCGTATGCGTGAAAACAAGCTGAACTTTCAGGATCTGCTCATGCTGGCAGCAAAGCTTTTAAAAAATAATCCCGAAGTGCGGGCCTATTTCCAGGAAAGGTACACCCACCTGCTGGTGGATGAATTTCAGGACACGGATCCTATCCAGGCCGAAGTAATGTTTTTTCTTACAGGCACTGACTTGCATGAAAAGGACTGGACAAGACTTACGCCCAAACCGGCTTCCCTTTTTGTTGTGGGCGACCCCAAGCAATCTATTTACCGCTTCCGCCGCGCGGATATTCAAATCTATAACCGGGTGAAAGAATTGATTGTTTCTTCAGGAGGCGAAATACTGAACCTCACTACCAATTTCCGCTCTCTGCCCGGGCTGATCCAGTGGTCAAACCAGGCTTTTGCGGATCTGTTTGCCCCCTTTAAAAAACCTTACCAGGCTGAGTTTGTCCCCATGGATCCTGATCCCAAAAAACAAGTTGGGAACAAAGAAGAGGATGGCGGAAACTGTGTTTACTGCTTGAGGCTGGATGATGTAAAAGGTAACAATCAGGAACAGATTGCCCGGCAGGATGCCCGCCGTATTGCTGCCTGGATTCATCACTGTCTAACCGGCGGCCTGAAACTTAGCCGTACTGAAGAAGAAAGGGCCAGAGGTCTTACAGAGCAGCCTATGCCCGGGGATTTTCTGTTGCTGCTCCGCTACAAGAAGTATATGTCTCTTTATGCCAGGGCGCTGGAAGGATGCGCTGTCCCCTTCGTTATGTCCGGCGGTGGTGGCATTGCCGAATCTACAGAGTTAAAAGAACTGTTGTGTTTGCTACAGGCTCTGGCTGATCCTGATAACCCGGTACCCCTGGTGGCAACCCTGCGCGGACTTTTTTTTGGTATCAGCGATGATCAGCTTTACCGCTTCAAACGTGCCGGAGGAAGGTTTTCTTTCCTGCAGGATATACCTGAGGACAGCGATCAGGAGGTGCAGGATGTTTTTCTTCCTGTCTGGGAAACACTGCGCCGTTTTTGGCGGTTAACCCGCAACTTGCCCCCCAGCAGTGCCATGCAAAAAATAATATCTGAACTGGGAATTTTGCCCCTGGCCCTTGCCGCCGAATTGGGAAAGGGCCGTGCCGGTTACATTTTGCAGGCATTGGAATTACAGCGTGACCGGGAAGTTCAGGGTGAGACCAGTTTTAGCGGGGCAGTGGATTTTTTGCTGCGCCTGCTGGAAGACGGGGCGGAAGAAGAGCTGGATGTTGAAGGAGGCAGCACTTCATCGGTAAGGATTATGAATCTGCATAAAGCCAAGGGACTGGAAGCCCCCGTGGTTATCCTGGCCAACCCCGGCCGTGATCCTTCCCATGATCCCGATTTGCATGTGGTGCGGAATTCCGACCGGGCACGGGGCTATATGGTTATCCAAAAAAGGGGTTCTTTTGGCAGCCAAACCCTGGCCCTGCCTCCTTGTTGGGATGATTTTCAGGAAGAGGAAAAAAAATATCAGCAAGCTGAGGAACTGCGCCTTCTCTATGTAGCTGCTACAAGAGCAAAGGATCTGCTGGTAATTAGCACCTATCCAAAGAAACCCGACAAAAGTCCCTGGTACCCCCTGGAGCAGTTTCTGATGGAGAAGGAAAATTTGCCTGTTTTGGAGCTCCCCGCTGCGCAAAAAGATGCCCGGGCAGAGCCCATCATGCTGCCAATGCTGGAGCAGGCCAGGGAGAGTTTGGCAATGGAAATGAATGCAATAGTATCCTCCACATTTGCCCGCCGGAGCGCCACCGGGGCAGGAAGCGAGAAAAAAGTGCCCGGGCGAACCACGCAGGGTCGCGGCACCGCTTGGGGAAAGGTCATTCACGCAGCTTTGGAAAATATGATAAAAGGTATACCAGGTGGCAAACAAGCTACACAGCACGCGATTACCGATTTCGATGAAAACAGACTGTTGGCTTTGGCGGAAAAACTGATCCGTCAGCAGGGCGATCCCTCCGTGCAGCCGGACGAGGTGCTCCGGGCTTTAAAGAAAATAACAGCCTCACCTTTCTGGCAGAGGGTTTGTGCATCTTCGGAAAGACACACCGAGGTCCCCTTCGGCCTGCAGGAAAATGAAACTTATATTACGGGAGTGGTGGACCTGGTTTTCCGCGAAGCAGGCGTCTGGGTGCTGGTGGATTACAAAACGGACGCTGTGGAAGACGATGCCCATCTCCAGGCTTTGGTGGAACATTACACCCCTCAGGTGGAACTCTATTGCCATTGCTGGGAGGCGATTACCGGTGAAAAAGTCGTGGAAGCCGGGTTGTTTTTTACAGACAGGGCGTACCACATTAAAATAATGGAAAGCTGAATTATTGGAGGATACGGTATCCAACTTCCATTGAAAAACAGGAAGACGGTTTCTTAATATCAGAACGCCACCTTGAACTTGTAATTCCCATCAATAATTTTCCATGTAAAATCAATAGGTTCAGTGCTTTTAAAAATATTTTTTTCAACAGAAAATTATTTTTAACCATTATTGACAGCTTTTTAACTGTCTAGTATTATAAAATTAAACATGATTAAAACATGTTTAATAAGGAGCACAAAAATGAACCCAGATGGAGCAAATGCAAAAGAAAAGATATTCCAAGTTGTAATGGAATTAGTGAAGGCAGGAAAAAACGAGCAGCAGATAACAACCAGGGAGGTTGCAGCAAAAGCCGGTGTGAATCTTGCGCTTGTCAATTATTACTACCAGTCTAAAGAAAACCTGCTTAGTCAGGTTGTAGGAACAATGATGAGCGATATTATTGAGCAGACAGTTCAAAATAAATGCACGGAGGCCGATGCGCAAACAAAGCTGAGGAACATGCTGCTCGCAACAGCAGACGCGGCATTCAAATATCGCAATATCTGCAAAATAGGTATTTCACTGGAATTAAAAGCAGGATGCAGAAATTCCTGTAAATTGGTCATGCCTCTGCTCAAAGAAATTTTTACTGATTGCAATGAATCGGACTTAAATATTATTGCCTTGCAGCTCATGATACCGTTTCACCATATTGTGTTGAATCCCGAGTATTATAACAGGTGGCTGGGCACTGATTTTTTTGACCGGGAAAAGAGGAAACACAAGATCAACCAGATGGTCGATTGTATATTATTCAAGGAGGTAAAGTTAATATGAGTGGTGCAAACGCTATTAATGCAAGGCAGGGCAACGTCAACCGTGCGGTTCAGACAGTCGTTGCTACACTCGGCGTCATATTCGGCATAGGTGGCGTGGGGCATGGTTTTTTCGAAGCATTGCAAGGCAATACTCCAACCGGTGGATTGGTCATTGATGCCATTGGAGAAGCAAACAGGATGTGGCTGCATGGAAATGAACCTGCTTTTACCATTATCCCAAATTTCCTGCTAACCGGGATTGCCGCCATGCTGTTGGGGATTGCTGTGATCATCTGGTCAGTAGCCTTCCTTCACAAAAAGCATGCTTCTATTGTATTCCTGTTCCTTTTTATCCTGTTGTTCCTGGTTGGCGGCGGAATAGGCCAGGTAATATTTTTTACAATTGGATGGGTTATGTCAATGCGCATCCGCAAGCCGCTCCATTGGTGGAAAAAAGTTTTACCCCCAGGCATGCGGAAGTATTTATCAAAGTTATGGCGTCCTTTTCTAATCGCCAGTTCCCTGTTTATACTTTACACGCTGCAGATTGCGATATTTGGTTTTGTTCCCGGCGTAACCGACCCGGACAGTATCAGCATGGTAATGGTGTCTACCTTGGGCGTCGGATTGTTGTTCCTGATTCTTGCGTTCATAGCGGGTTGCGCCCATGACATTGACAGGGGAGGCGTAATCAATGGATAAGAAAGTATTGGTGGCCTATGGGTCTAAACGGGGAGCGACAGCGGAGATAGCCGAAAGAATTGGTGAAACACTTCGGAAAAAAGGCTTGCAGGCGGATGTACTGGATGCCGGTACAGTCAAAGATTTGGCCCCTTACAACAAAATAATCCTGGGCAGTTCGGTTTATATTGGGCTTTGGCATAAGAAGGCTGTACGTTTTTTAAAAAATAACATCGAATCATTGGAGAAATTGCCTGTGTGGCTTTTTGTCTGCGGCCCAACCGGCCCGGGAAACCCGGTTGATTTGATGGATGGCTGGTTTTACCCAAAATCCCTTCGTCCAATCATTGAACGTATCAATTCTTGCGACATCACCTGCTTTGGCGGTAAACTGGTGCTAAAAACGCTGAACCCCTTTGAAAAGTGGATTGTCAACAAGGTAAAGGCACCCGAGGGCGACTTCCGCGATTGGCAAGCCGTCGCAGCCTGGGCGGAAACAATTGCCTAGTAAGCTAGCTGACCTAGTTCCTGAAGGGAGGGTCCTTGGAATCGATGCCTCAAAAGGTATGATTGAGACCGCAAAAGAATTGGAATAATTTATTCATGATTTGGCTTGCCCAAAAATACTGGAAGAAGCATACTCAGAAAGTTGCCGATTCAAGATGAACTGCGTATTGAGGCAGTGGGGACGTACCATTTTGCCTGCAATATTCCAATAAGGCTAATAATGTTGTGATTAGCAAATAGTCTCATCCGCCTCGGATGAGATATAATGAGGGAAATTGATCGCTTGTATAGCGCATATGAAAAAGAAGTATTATTAGCAAAAGAAAAAGGCTTCCTCAAGGATAATTCTGTAAGGACTTATTTGTTGCATTCGGGCAATTTTATAAAATGGTGTCGCGGCAATTTTGTTCCTGGTAATAAAAATGCAAATAAGCATTCTTTATAATTTGAGTTTATCCATTATGTTTATAACGTCTTTACTACTATTGGCCTTAGGTCAATAATATAACAAATTGTTGTTAATTAAAGGACTTATTCCCATCTTTGCAGAAATCATTAGAACTTTGCAAATTGGCCATGAGACTGAGGGGAAATGTAATTATATGCCAAAATATTCTTCAACCATAAAAACCAGGGGCTTTTTATTTCATGAAGCTAAAAAAGCCTCTGCACTGTATTTGCAGGGTTTTACTTTTGCTGAAATTAGGCAAAAAGCAGTGGAAGAAAATATATTTCTGCTCAAGACAGAGAACCGCCGCAAAGAAATTGCTGCAACAGTCCTGGAAAGGATTGGCACGCTCGATGACTTTTTGCATAACAAGCTTGTTTACGGCATCCTGGAAACGGGCAAACAGATCGTGCTCTATTCCATTATGAAAACGGACAGACTCTTTTTTGAATTTATGCAGGAGGTTTACCGGGAGAAGCACCTGTTAAGGGACTACGTAATTACCGACAGGGATTTTAGTGCTTTTTTTTACAGAAAGGCTGAGCAGAGCAATCTGCTTATGTCCTGGACGGACTACACTTTTTATAAGTTAGGTCAGGTATACAAAAGAATCCTGTTAGAATCAGGGCTGGCTAAACGCAGTAAAAAAAAGCTTGAGATTGCCGGGGCAATCATAGAGCAGGATGTCAAACGGCATATCGTAGAAAGCGGTGACCGGATATATATTGAAGTCATACAGGGAGAGGTTTGAAATGAAAACCATCTATGAAAGACTTGATAAAATACTCCCCCTTATTATGGACAAGCGATTCAGGGAGAACAAAGGTTTGGGCAACGAGATTGGCTTCTATATCTTTGACTATGACCCCAAAGATGAACTTATTGTCAGGGAACACATTGCCTTTCTCAAACAAAAAGTGAATAATGACAGCACGGAAATTACAATCAGAGAGTTTGACCTTTATGAAATGATCCTGACGATACTCTTCGACAAGGGATACCTTGGAAAAGTATTCGCCATGGAAAAGGAAAAAGGGACTTCTGCCATCCTTACACCCCTGAAAAAAACCCTCCGCCTGACCCAGAAAAATGACTTGATTGTTGAACATATCAGGCAAAATACAAAACAAAACGATATTGTGTTTTTAACTGGAGTGGGGAAATCCTGGCCCGTCATCCGTTCCCATTCCATCCTCAACACCCTGCATGCCGTTATCGAAGATGTTCCTTTGATCATGTTCTACCCGGGAACCTATTCCGGGCAGGACCTGCATCTGTTCGATGAGATATCCGACCAGAACTACTATAGAGCTTTCAAGCTGATTGAAAGATAAGGGGGTCTGCAAGTGAAACTCAGAAAAATGTTTTACAAGGATATCGACCGTGATATCAAGGGAGTAATTAAGATCGGACAGGATGACGACGCCACTGTCTTCCAGGAGCTTGATGAATATGTGGTTACCCGGGAACTGAGCAGGCACTTCAGTACATTTTTTTCAGCTTATAAAGCCAGTATTAACAATTATACGGATAAAATGGGGGTTTGGATATCGGGCTTCTTCGGCAGTGGTAAATCTCACTTTTTAAAGATATTATCATACCTTCTGGCCAACAAAATGATTCACGGGCAAAAGGCCGTATCTTATTTCGACGATAAAATACAGGATCCCATGGTCCTGGCCGATATGAAAATGGCCGGCGATATTAGCACAGATGTAATATTATTTAATATCGATTCCAAATCCGATACCGACTCCAAAACAAATAAAGAATCCATCCTCAGGGTATTCAATAAGGTTTTCAACGAGCTGCAGGGATTTTGCGGTTCACTGCCCTGGCTGGCCGAACTGGAAAGGCAGATGCAAAAAGAGGGAACCTACGAATCTTTCCAAAACAAATATGCAGAGCTATCGGGGAAGTCGTGGACAGACTCCCGGGAAGATTATTATTTTGAGGAAGACAGCATTGTTGAAGCCTTGGCTGCGACGACAAAAATGAGCGTAGAATCAGCAAGGCACTGGTATCAGCGGGGAGAAGAAAATTATTCACTGAGCGTGGAGAAATTCGCCGGCAGGGTCAAAGAATATATCGAATCCAAAGGCAGAGAACACCACGTCATCTTTCTGGTGGATGAAATGGGCCAGTACATCGGCGACGACGCAGGGCTCATGCTGAACCTGCAGACTGTCGTTGAAGACCTGGGAACTTACTGTGGCGGCAAAGCCTGGGTGCTGGTAACATCGCAGCAGGATATTGATACTGTAACCCGGGTCAAGGGCCAGGACTTTTCAAAAATTCTCGGCAGATTCAACACCCGGCTCAGCCTTTCCAGTGCCAACGTAGACGAGGTTATTAAAAAAAGGATTCTCTTTAAAAATGATGTGGGCAGAGAAACCCTGAAACTACTCTATACAGAGAAAGAAGCGATCCTAAAAAACCTTATTACCTTTTCATCCGATACACCCGAGATGAAAACCTACCAGACAGCAGAAGACTTTATCGAAGTATATCCCTTTGTCCCCTACCAGTTCAGGCTGCTCCAGGCTGTTTTTACCGCTGTCAGGATACATGGCGCCAGCGGTAAACACCTGGCGGAAGGAGAACGTTCCCTTTTAAGCGCTTTTCAGGAAGCGGCCCTGCGGTTTGCAGACCGGGAAGGGGGGGCCCTTATCCCCTTCTCCGCTTTTTACGAAACCATCGAGGCTTTCCTGGATCACAACATCCGCACTGTGATCCTGCACGCAGAGGATAATGAAAGACTCGATGATTCAGATGTAGAGGTGCTAAAACTCTTATTTCTGATTAAATGGGTCAAGGAAATGCCCGCCAACCTGGAAAATTTAGCTACGCTCATGGTCAGGCATATCGACGAAGACATCATTGAACGGAAAAAGCAGATCGAAACATCCCTGGAGAAGCTTCTGAAAGAAACCCTGGTGCAGAAAAACGGCAACGTCTATTTGTTCCTAACCCATGAAGAGCAGGATGTTAACAGGGAGATCAAAAACATCCCGGCAGACCTGGGTGAGGTTGTAAAAAACATTGGAGAAGAGATCTTTAGCGGCATCTACAATGAAAAAAAATTCAGGTATAATGCCCGGTATCATTTCGACTTTAACAAGACGATCGATGACCGGAACCTTTCCCTGCAAAAAAATGAGATCGGGGTCAAAATAATTACCCCGTATTTTGATATGGGCAAAGAATTAAGCGAACTGGACTTGAAAATGATGTCGGGCAGGGAAAGCAACTTAATCATCAAACTCCCGCCTGATACCACGGCTCTTGAAGAAATGGAGGAAATCTATAAGATTCAGGCTTATCTGACCCGCAAGGGAGGTGCGGCTGTAACCCCTGAAATTGAAGAAATAAAAATCCGCAAGACGCGGGAAGTAAGTGAAAGAAAAGAAAGGGTTACCGTCCTGCTAATCGAAGCCCTCAAAGAAGCAGACTTTTACGCCAACTCCCAGAAAATTAACCTGAAATCCAAAAGCCCTGCAGAGCGGATCAACAACGGACTTAAAACATTAATCGACGGTATCTATAACAAACTCAGCTACATTGACAGTTTTATCGAAAGCAACAAAGAACTGCAGGATATTTTACAGGATGATAATGCCCAGTTGACACTGGGAGGCGATGATGATCTCCCGAATAAACTGGCCCTGGATGAGGTTGGCAATCACATTGGAAAAAGCACCCAGCGGAATATCCCCGTAACCATGAAGAGCCTGCTGGATTTATACACAAAAGCACCGTACGGCTGGTTGGAGAATGATATCCGCGGGCTCGTGCTCAGGCTCTTTAAATCCCAGGAAATCAAGCTGCAGTTGTCCGGTGAATATCTAAGCCCAACCGATAAGGACCTGGTGCAATATACAATCAAAAAAGATTATACAGACAGGCTTATCATCAAAAAAAGGACGAAAACACCGGAAAAGCTGCTGCAAAATGCCCGCAAGCTGATTAAAGAAGTGTTTAACGTAGCGGCCGTTCCTGACGACGAAGACGGTTTAATGCAGCGTTTTAAAGAGCTGTCCAGGGATGAGCTTGGTGAAATTAAGGAACTGCTGGTTCACTACAAGAACGAATATTATCCGGATAAAAAAGTTTTGGAAGAGGGTAAGGCCCTGTTTGAGGAGATTCTTGAAATCAGGGATGTGCTGCAGTTTTATGAAAAGTTATCGGAACTAAAAGAAGAACTGCTGGATTATGAAGAAAACATTATTGATGTAAAAAACTTTTTTAAAAATCAACAGGGGTATTTTGACCGGGCACTCCAAAACATGGATATCTACGAAAAAAATAAATCCTACGTGCTGGACAACGAAACCATCCAAACAGTAAAAGAGGTTCAAGATATCATTTATGCTGCCAAACCTTATACTAAAATATCAAAACTACCCGAGCTGCTGGATGATTTCAGAAGCAAATTCGTCAAGCTCCTGGAAAAAGAAATTGAGCCGGTAAGGAGCGTTATTGAAAGTGATCGGAAAAAAGTAATGGAGGAGTTGGAAAAGCATTCCTTTAAAGATGAACTTTCTTCTAGGTTCCATGACAGTTTTAAAGACCTGCTGGAACGGCTGGAGGCCTGCAATGATTTCTATCAAGCCATCGCCATGAAAGAAGAGTCGGACCGCTTGAAGCTGCGCTGCTTTGACCATATTGAAAAGATAAGACAGGAGAAAGAAAGGGAAGAGCAGGGGCGCGAAAAAGTAAAAACTCCACCCAAAAAAGTGGTAACCGTCAGTATTGCAAACATCTTTCATGGCGCAAGGACATTAGAATCCAGGGAAGATGTAGAACAGTTACTTAACTATCTGAGGCAGCAACTGTTAAGCAAATTGCAGGAAAATACAAGGGTAAAGCTCATTTAACGGTTGGGGAGGCATTGCAGTGAATAAATCAGCCCTGAAAAACTTTGCCGTGCGGGCAAGAAAAAGACTTATTGAGGAAGTAACACAAAAAGCCTACGAAGCAGGCATTACAAAAGATAAAATCCACAATATAGAAACCTTTGAAGGTGGCTTTAAAGTTAAAGACAGGGAGAACGGCAAAGTTTTCAAGAAATATGAAGCCAAGCAAAGGAAAAAGCTGCTTGAGAAAATAAATGAAAAGGGATTCGACCAGGTCATGGAAGAGGTAGCCTATACCTGGTTTAACCGTTTCATTGCCCTGCGGTTTATGGAAATAAATAATTATCTCCCCACGGAAGTACGGGTTCTTTCTTCGCTGCAGCCCGGGAAAAAAGAGCCTGACATCATCCGGGAGGCCTTGAACATTGACCTGGATGTAGACAGGGAAATAGTTTTCCGTCTCCAGGACAGCGGTGACACGGAAGATCTTTATAAATATCTTCTTATCCGGCAGTGCAACCAGCTAGGCGAGATCATGCCTGCAGTGTTTGAACAGATTGAAGACTATACGGAGCTGTTATTGCCGGATAACCTGCTGGCAGAGGGCTCCGTAATCAGGGATCTGGTTGACGGCATCGACGAATACGACTGGAAAATTGAATTAAGCGATGCTGAACAGGGAATGGAAGCTGAAAAGGGCGAGCACGGCATTGAAATAATCGGCTGGCTCTATCAGTATTACATCTCGGAGAAAAAAGACGAAGTATTTGCCGGGCTGAAGAAAAACATCAAGATTACTAAGGAGAACATCCCTGCCGCCACTCAGCTATTTACCCCCAAGTGGATCGTCAAATACATGGTGGAAAACTCCCTGGGCCGCCTCTGGCTGGAGTCCCATCCTGATAAGGATTTGCAGGCGAAGTGGAAATATTACCTGGAAGAAGCGGAGCAGGAGCCGGAAGTGCAGAAACAGCTGGAAGAGCTGAAAAACCCCAACCTGAACCCCGAAGAGATAAAAATACTGGACCCTGCCATGGGCAGCGGGCACATCCTTGTCTATGCTTTTGATGTTCTCTACGATATTTACCTCCGTGCCGGTTACCCGGAACGGCAGATCCCGGGACTGATCCTGGAGAAGAACCTTTACGGCCTGGAGATAGACGACCGGGCGGGCCAGCTGGCCTCATTTGCCCTGCTTATGAAAGCCAGGAGCAAGAACAGGCGCATCTTCAGGCATGCTCCCAGGCTGAATTTGTGTTCCATTCAGGAGAGTAACGGGATTCCCCGTAAGGCTGTGGACTATCTGGTTGACTCCAAAGACACGGGAATAGTGGAATACATGCGCCGGGAAGAAGTGGAGTATTTAATCGATGTCTTTCATGACGCCAAGGAATACGGCTCCATCCTCGAGGTGAAGGAGATTGATTTTGATGCTCTGGAGCAGAGAGTAGAAGAAATAGGAAAGACTGCTCCGGAAGATATCTTCGAGTATATGTATTTGGATAGAGATGTTATTTTGGAAAAGCTACCCCCTTTAATTAAGCAGGGGAGGATTATGAGCCAGAAATATGATGTTGTGTGTACGAATCCGCCGTATATGGGCAATACAGGTATGGATAAAAAATTATCAAATTGTATTAAACATAATTATGCTAATAGCAAGAATGATTTATTTGCAGTATTTATGGAAAAAGGTCTAAGACTTGTTAAAAATAACTGTTTTCTGTCTATGATAACACAGCATTCATGGATGTTTTTATCAAGTTTTAAAAGCCTGAGAAAAACAGTTTTATCTATTGATATAATTAATTTAATACATTTGGGGGCTAGAGCTTTTGAAGAAGTCGGGGGTGCAATAGTACAAACAGCAGCATTTGTCTTAAGAAATTGTAATACCTATCGATATAAAGCAACCTTCTCCAACCTGGTTGATTATTTAAGTCAACAGAGTAAAGAAGTTGCTTTTAAAGACAAAAAGAACTTATTTAGTCTATTTAGAGAATCATTTAAGAAAATACCAAGTTACCCAATTGCATATTGGGTAAGTGATAGATTAATTAATGTTTTTAATGAAGGTAATAACATTAATAAATATGTTGATTCATTCCAAGGAATTATTACAGGTGATAATGAAAAATTCTTACGGTTGTGGACGGAAGTTAACAGAATTAAAATACCTGTTTGTGCCTCAAACATTAATAACATTAATTTAAAAAAGCAATATTGGATTCCATATAACAAAGGGGGAGACTTTAGAAAATGGTATGGCAATCAAGACTATGTTGTTTATTGGAAAAAATGGTCCTGAAGACAAAACTAGAGGAAAAAAAACTTTTCAAGAATACTATTTACGTGAATATGTATCATGGTCATATACAGTTTCAACTACATTAGCTTGCAGATATTATCCTAATGGATTCTTATGGGACGTAAGAGGATCAGGCATTATGGATAAGTCCGGTTATCTATTATATCTACAAGCTCTTATCAGCAGTAAAGTTGGAATATATTTGTTAAAAGTTATTAATTCTACGTTGAGTTGTCAAGTTGAAAATATCCTGCAAATTCCAATATTAGATGATAGTATTCAAAAAAATTATATTGATGCGATAGTAAGGAAAAATATTGATATTTCCAAAACCGACTGGGACTCCTTTGAAACCTCCTGGGATTTCCAGAAGCATCCCCTCTTAACCCATAAAAATAACACAACCACCATAGAACAAGCCTTTGAAAACTGGTCTAATTTCACCGAAGCCCAATTCAACCAGCTCAAGCAAAACGAAGAAGAGCTGAACCGCATCTTTATCGATATCTATGGCCTGCAGGATGAGCTGACCCCCGAAGTGGAGGATAAAGACATCACCATCCGCAAGGCCGACAGGGAGCGGGAGATCAAATCCTTCATCTCCTATGGGGTGGGCTGCATGTTCGGCCGCTATTCCCTGGACAAAGAAGGGCTCATTTATGCCGGCGGGGACTTCAACGAGCAGTTTCGCCTGGAAAACGGGATATGGCAGATCAACACCGGTGACGCCTGGATCCCATCATCCATCGAAATAACAAAAGACAACATTATCCCCATCGCCGACGGGGACTACTTTGAGGACGACATCCTGGAACGGTTCATCGCCTTCGTTAAAACCTCCTTCGGAGCGGAAACCCTGGAGAAAAATCTTAACTACATCGCAGAAACACTGGGCATGAAAACAACGGAAACGCCCCGGCAGGCCATCCGTCGCTACTTCCTCAAGGATTTCTACAAGGATCATGTCAGGATCTATAAAAAACGGCCCATCTACTGGCTTTTTGACAGCGGCAAGGAAAACGGCTTCAAAGCCCTTATCTACCTGCACCGCTACGATCCCTTTACCGTGGCCCGGGTACGGACAGACTACTTGCACAAGCAGCAGAAAAAATATGAAGGGGAGATAAACCATCTGGATATCCTTATGGATTCCAATATCTCCGACAGAGGGAAGGCTAAAGCCAGGAAAAGAAAAGAGCAAATTTTAAAGCAGCTAAAGGAATGCAGGATTTACGACCAGGCCATCGCCCATGTGGCGAACCGGAAGATTGACCTCGATCTGGATGACGGGGTAAAAGTAAACTATGCCAAATTCCAGGCTGTGGAAATTCCCCAGGAAGCCGGCAAAAAGCCATTAAAAGCAGACTTGTTGGCTAAAATATAATTTGGGGACTATTATAAGACAGAGGAGGTTTTGGGCATGGGTGCAGTTAAAAAAATCAATATTTCCGATGCTGTCATTGCCTCATTTTGCCGCAAACATCATATCAAAAAACTTGCGTTATTTGGATCGGCTTTGCACGGGGATTTACAAAAGGCCGGCGATATTGATCTTTTGGTGGAATTTGAAGAAGAGCATATACCGGGGTTCTTTGAGTTAGTGGAAATGGAAGATGAGCTTTCTTCTCTGTTGGGCGGACACAAGATAGATATGAGGACTCCCAATGATTTAAGCCGCTATTTTCGCCACGAAGTGTTGGATTCAGCGGAGGTGCTGCATGTTGAAGCATGACCTGGTAAGGGTAAAGCACATGCGTGATGGGGCTGAGGAGATACAAAAATTTATCCAGGGCAAGACAAAAAATGACCTGGAGCATGACAGGATGTTAAGCCTTGCCATCGTCCAATTGCTTGAGATAATTGGGGAGGCAGCCAATAAAGTAACGCCGGAATTTTGTGCTAAATACACTCAGATTCCTTGGAAGTCTGTTGTAGGGATGAGAAACCGTCTTATACATGGCTATTTCGATATAGACCTGAACATTGTTTGGAAGACGGTAGTTGATGAAATACCATCCCTGAACAAGGCATTAACAGAGATTATAAAAACCGAAGAGTTTGCTGACGGTGAAACAGCAGAGTAGGTGACACAATGAACCTGATCGAGGTGAAAAAAATACTGGAAGATCATTTTAACGAACAACCATCCAATGGTGCCAGACGAAACATTATCTTCTGGTATGATGAAGAGGGTCAGTTTGCCCTTGATATCGATACTATTGAGCTGGAGAACGCCCGTATTCTAAAACTCCATGAAAACAACGCTTTCCAAATCAAATACCAGCTGGAAAAGGTGGATCCGGATTCAAACTACCTGGTTTATTCCCCGCTGCCAAAACCTGTGCACAGGGATAACTGGCTCCTTGATATACTCAAATACAGCAAGGAGTTCTCCACGGATAAAGCCGTTCTGATCATGCGGGACTTTGGTGTAAAAGACCCGGCCCTGACCGATATCTTTCGTAAGTATCTTAAGTTTTTTGACAATCAGGAGCGTTATAAAAAATTTGCCTCTTACGGTATGGATATCTTTACAAAGGAGGGGATCCATACTGCTGTTATGTCCGTCTTGTGCAAACTGCCGGTTGCGGATTTTGAACAGGTGGTCCGAAAAGTGCTCATCGGGGAGACAAAGGCGCAGAACAAATATTTAGAGGCAATCAACAGCTTCGGCGATCCGGGTTCTTTCTGGGAGTTGGCTGAAAAACGTTATGGCTATACCGATGAACAAAGGTCCCTGGAAAAGTTACTGCTCATGCTGCTTGTTACTCACTTGAGCTACAACCTTGAAGAAAAACTGCCCGAAACTTGGCAACAATTAGTGAGGCTAAAAAAAACAGACAGTATGATTTTTGTCAACAGTTTTATGAACCATACCGCTGACAGCAAATATTATGATGTCCTCTCCTGTCATGCAGAAGAAATATTAAAAGTTAGAAACTATATCGACAAATGGGACATGGAAAAATATCTGGAATGTGATACATTTAGAGCCTTTGATCAGGCTATCCTGGCTAAGCTTAGGGATAACCTTCTGGAAGATATCGGTGAGTTTGACAAATATCGCAGGATTATCAATAAACGAAGGACGAGCCATTGGTTTGCAGAACTGGAAGATGAGTATGAGGCACTCTACTATGCCGTGGCATTATTGGAGGCAGAAAAGAAAACAGGCAAAGAAATTAAAGTTTCAACTGCTTTTGAGCTGGTCCATACATATGCTAACGAGTATTTTCTGCTGGATCAATATTACAGGAAGTTTTACCTGCACTATGACAATATGAGCAACAAAGAGCATTTTGCAGGGCTGGCAGAAAAAGTTGAAAATACCTATGCCTATTGGTTCTTAGACGAACTCTCTGTAAAATGGTCTGAGGCCTTGGCAAATCAACTGCCGCAAGGTTATCCCCTGGCAGGAGTTAAGCAGCAGAAAAATTTCTACAGTGATCATATCTCACCCCATGTTGATAATGATGAACGGGTTTTTGTCATTATCTCCGACGGCTTGCGCTATGAAATTGGCCAGGAACTGCAGCTTCTTTTACAGCAGGAAATGCGGGGTACAGCCCAGCTTTCCTTTATGCAGGGAATGGTTCCTTCCACAACCAAAATGGGCATGGCCGGCCTGTTACCCGGAAAAGTAACGGAGATCAATGATCATGCAGATGTAATAAAGGACGGCATTAATACCCAGGGAACAGAAAACAGGCAAAAGCTCCTTTCCATGAAAAGTCAGCGTGCGGTAGCCATCCAGTACCAGGATATGGCAGATATGAAAAGGGCTGAATACAAAGAAGCCTTTGAAGGAAACAGGCTGATCTACATCTACCATAACGTGATTGATGCAAGCGGTGATAAAAGCATCACAGAGCGGGAAGTGTTTAATGCTGCAGAAAAGGCCTTGCAGGAGCTGCTCCAATTGGTCAGGAACCTGGTGAACCATGTCAGTGCCACCAATATCTATATCACCGCAGATCACGGTTTTATCTATCGAAGGTCCCCCCTGCAAGAGCATGATAAGCTAAGCAAGCATGACACCGAAGCGATGGAAGCAGGAAGGAGATTCCTTTTAACCACTGCAGCCTTTGATTTTGAAGGCGCCCTTTCCATTTCCATGGATTACCTTTTGGGTGAGCAGACTGCTCTTACAGCAATTGTGCCCAGGGGTGTGATCAGGTATAAGGTCCAGGGGCCGGGAGCCAACTATGTCCACGGCGGCGCCTCTCTGCAAGAGATAATCATTCCTTTAATCAAGTTCAAATATGTACGGAAAGATGCTTACAGGGCAACAAAAGTTACGGTTAAGCTGACCAATATCTCCAGAAAGATCACCAACCGCATTACCTTCCTGGAATTTTTACAGACCGATAAGGTTGAGGAGAAAAAATTGCCGCTTAAGCTCAAGCTTTATTTTGCCGATGCGAAAGGAAAGCGAATTTCCAATGAAAACATTATTATTGCCGACAGTAGTTCGAAACAGCCCCAGGAGCGTACTTTCCGGGAGAAGTTTACCCTGAAAGATATGGCTTATGATAAAAGCGAACACTATTATTTAATCATGGAGGACGAGGAAGAATCTGTAGAAAAGATATACGAAAAGATACCCTTTACCATAGATTTACTCATCAGTGACGATTTTAATTTTTAAGATGAGCAGGTGAGAAGCTTGGAAAGTGCGGATCAGATAATGACGCTGAATGAAAAACTAAACCAATACTTTTCCGGCAGAGTCGTGCGCAAGGACCTGACGCAAAAGATTAAGGAAGGGGCCAATGTCCCTGTTTATGTGCTGGAGTACCTGCTGGGGATGTATTGTGCCACTGATGATGAGGAAAGTATTAAGGACGGTGTGGAGAGGGTAAAACAGATCCTGGCGGAGAATTTTGTCCGTCCTGACGAAGCGGAAAAGGTAAAGTCCAAGATCCGCGAAATTGGCCAGTATACCGTTATCGACAAGCTTACGGTGGTACTTAACGAAAAGAAGGACAGATACGAGGCCCAGTATTCTAACTTGGGGCTCAAAGGCGTGGAGATCGGCACACAATACATAAAGGAATTTGAGAAACTATTGGCGGGCGGTATCTGGTGTATCGTCAAGATGAACTACTATTATGATGAAGAGCTAAAAGATGCCAACCCCTTTATCATCACTGACCTCAAGCCCATTCAGATGCCCAACCTGGATATGCAGGAGATTTTTGCCGGACGGAAACATTTCACCAGCGAAGAATGGATCGATATACTGCTGAGGTCCGTAGGTATGGAGCCTACTCAGTTCGAATACCAGGTTAAAATGCATCTGCTGGCCCGCATGATCCCCCTGGTTGAGAATAACTTCAATCTCTGTGAACTGGGACCCAGAGGCACAGGCAAGTCCCATATTTATAAAGAGATATCACCTAATTCAATATTAATATCAGGAGGACAAACTACTGTAGCCAACCTTTTTTACAATATGTCTACCCGTAAAATAGGATTGGTAGGAACGTGGGATGTAGTTGCCTTTGACGAGGTTGCCGGCATCACATTCAAAGACAAAGACGGTGTGCAGATCATGAAGGATTTCATGGCTTCCGGTTCCTTTGCCAGGGGCAAGGAGCTGAAAAATGCCTCTGCCTCCATGGTCTTTGTCGGCAATATCAACCAGAGCGTTGATGTTCTTCTGAAAACATCACACCTGTTTGATCCCTTCCCCGAAGCCATGGCTTATGATACGGCTTTCTTTGACCGTATGCACTGTTACATCCCGGGTTGGGAGATTCCCAAGTACAGGCCGGAATTCTTTACCTCTGAGTACGGTTTTATCACAGACTACATTGCAGAGTTTTTCCGGGAGATGCGTAAGAGGTCCTTTGCCGATGCCATAGACAACTATTTCACCCTGGGGAACAACCTTAACCAAAGGGATGTTATTGCAGTAAGAAAAACCGTCTCCGGCTTGATAAAGCTCATCTATCCCCACGGGGAATTTAATAAGGAAAATGTGGCAGAACTTTTAGAATACGCCCTGATTTCAAGGCGGCGAGTTAAAGAGCAGCTGAAAAAAATTGGCGGGATGGAGTTTTATGATGTCCATTTCTCCTATATCGACAAGGAAACATTTCAAGAGGAATTTGTATCCGTGCCGGAACAGGGCGGCGGCAAGCTTATACCGGAGGGTATTGGCAAACCAGGCCATGTCTATACGGTTGCCCACGGCAGTTCCGGCATGATCGGCGTTTACAAGATAGAAACAGAGGTTGTAAGCGGTTCAGGTAAGTTCGAAAAAACTGGCCTCGGCACCAGCAGAAACGCCAGGGAGAGTATCAACACAGCTTTTAATTATTTTAAGGCAAACAAGAAGAACATAAGCGGCGCCATCTCCCTGCAGCAAAACGATTTTCTCATGCATGTCCAGGATCTGCAGGGGATCGGCATGACCCCGGAGCTGGCCCTTGCGGCCTTTATTGCCTTATGCTCCGGTTCTTTGCGGAAGCATGTGCAGAGCCAGTTGGTTGTGCTGGGTTCCATGAGCATTGGGGGCACCATTAACAAAGTTGAGGAACTGGCCGGCACATTGCAAGTCTGTTTTGATGCCGGTGCAAAAAAGATCCTGCTCCCTATGGCATCTGCTGCTGATATGGGGACGGTGCCGCCGGAGCTGTTTGCTAAATTCCAGATATCCTTTTACCAGAGTCCGGAAGATGCAGTGTTTAAGGCGTTGGGGGTTGAGTAGTTGCTTTTGAATGATTGAAACAGGAAATAGAGTTTTTGAATTCACTTTATGAATGCTGAGTAAAGCAATCAGGCCAGTTATGAGGATTAAGGAGGTGTGGCGATATGATTGATTCTGAGAAGCTAAAGGCTGTTCTGGTGGAATACAAAAAAAACTTTGTTTCCCAGCAATGGGACGATGAAAAATATAAATGGGAGGCTGTCAAGCATTTTCAAGAGCACTGGGATATTAATGCTTCGGACTTTTTAAATATGTTTATGCAAGCTACTAATAAAACATATAATTTACTTGCATCCATGAACAACTTCCCGAGGGGCATGATTAAAGCGTTTGCTGAAGCAGATGCGGAAGCTGTCAGAGCGATGTTTATCAATCTTTTTGATGAAAACAAGGACCTTGCCGAACGAGTCGAGAAATTCCAATCCGACGCTGAAGCGCTACGAACAAAGTACAATGATGGCACATGGAAACAGCACTATCAGAATCTGAATTCCACCAGTACCTACCTCTGGCTCCGTTATCCGGATAAATATTATATTTATAAATATTCAGAGTGCCGTGCTGTTGCAAAAGAGCTGGGCAGTGATTTTGTTCCCAAAAAGGGTGCCTCATCTGTAAATCTGACGGGTGGCTTTAACTTGTACAATGAAATCTGTGAGCAGTTGGCAACGGATAAAGAACTTGTAAATTTGTTGCAGTCTGTGATGACGGAGAACTGTTATCCCGATACAAAGCTGAAAACACTGACTATTGATGTTGGCTTCTATATTAGCCGAATTTATGCAAAGAAATCTGCTAAGGATGCTGGGGAGTGGTTTCCGGCGGATTATAGCCCGAATATTACGACTGAACAATGGCTCTCCCTGCTTGCAGACGAGACGGTGTTCACAAAAACTAGTCTTGAAATCATGAAGCGCTTAAAAGACTTTGGTGGCATGGCCACCTGCACCCAGCTTTCCATTAAGTATGGTGAGACGAAAAACTTTTATAATGCTGGTTCATCCTCTCTTGCAAAGCGCGTCGCTGAGGCGACAGGCTGCCCGCTTATGACCACGGATACCGAAAACTCAAAGTGGTGGCCCATTCTATATGTCGGGAGGTATGCGGATAAAAGTACAGCTGGCGTCTATATTTGGAAACTGCGTAATGAACTGAGCGAGGCATTGGAGCAGTTTGATCTCTCTGAGGTATCTTTGTATGCGGATAAAGCCCCTGTCATATGGAAAATTAGTCATGGCACCGATTTCATCTCCGATGCAGAGGCAAAGATTTTTGAAGACAATCGTGTCATCGTAGTCCAGAAGGATATAAAAGCCACGGCAGCCTCCAAAATGAGCCAGGTGGATAGCTTTATGCTTTCCATGAAAAAAGGCGACTATTTCTATCTTTGCTATGGAAACAGCATTCGGCTTCTTGGACAAATTAAAACGGATGATGTCGTACCGAATCCTGAAAAGGGAAATGGCTGGTATCAAAGGGAATACACAGTTATTGCCAAATCAAAGGATACTTCTCCTTATAAAAATACACAAAAACTGTGGACACCAAATGATAACTCCACCTGCATTAAGGTGGGAGAGCCGGACAAGCCGTTATTCGAGGATTTAATTTTGAAACCATATTTTGATATGACGCTGGATTCTTTGTTAGGTAATAGAGAAACGGAAATTCACGGCTATTGGTGGCTGAATGCCAATCCAAAAATTTGGAGCTTTTCCGATATTGGTATTGGTGAGATACAGAGCTATACCCTGTATAACGATAACGGAAATAAACGTCGCATATTCCAGAATTTCTTAGATGCACAAGCTGGTGACCTTATTATCGGATACGAATCCTTTCCGGTGAAACAGGTTGTTGCCATTGCAAGAGTAACCGAAAATGATGGCAAAAGTTTATATTTTGAAAAAGTAGAGGGGCTTGCTAGACCTATCGATTATGCAACATTGAAAAGCTGTCCAGAGCTGGAACAAATGGAATACTTCACCAATCCACAAGGCAGTCTCTTTAAGCTTACCAAGGGCGAATACGATTTTATTATGGACTTGGTCCGTGAAGAAAATCCAGTCGCTCCAAAGGAAACCATCGAAACATATTCCAAAGATAAGTTTTTGGAAGAAGTCTTTATGACGGGTGAACGCTTCGATACCCTTGTCTCCCTGCTAATTAACAAACAGAACCTGATTTTACAGGGCGCTCCGGGTGTAGGTAAGACCTTTGCCGCAAGACGCCTGGCCTATGCTGTAATGAAAGAGAAAGACGATAGCCGTATCGAATTCATCCAGTTCCACCAGAACTATTCCTACGAGGACTTCATTATGGGTTATAAGCCGCAGGGTGAAGGTTTTGATTTGCAATACGGCATTTTCTATCGTTTTTGCCAGAGAGCTGCGAACATGCCAGATAAACCATTTTTCTTTATCATCGATGAAATCAATCGCGGCAATATTAGTAAAATCTTCGGTGAGCTGCTTATGTTAATTGAAAAGGACTACCGCGGCAAAAAGGCTACACTGGCCTATAATGGGATGTCATTTACCGTTCCGAAAAACTTATACATCATTGGCATGATGAATACCGCTGATCGCAGCCTCGCAATGATTGATTATGCGCTGCGCCGTCGTTTTAGTTTCTTTGAAATGGAACCGGGATTTAACTCCGATGGCTTCAAAGCGTATCAGGCAGGCTTCGATAATGATACATTCAATACCTTGATTGAGCGCATCAAAGAACTGAATAAAGAAATTGCTGCTGATAGTTCACTTGGAAAGGGCTTCTGCATCGGCCATAGCTATTTCTGCGGACAGAAAGAATGCACCGATAATTGGATGATGGAGGTCGTTGAATATGATATTCTTCCGATGCTGAGCGAGTACTGGTTTGATGAACCGACAAAGCTGCAGCGTTGGGGAAATATACTGCGTGGCGTTTTCAATGACTAACGGCAAGGGAATCCTCATCAAAAATATTTATTACATGCTTACCTATGCATTTCAGGTGCTGAGACAATCAAACTATGATGAAGTAGCGTCGGAAGAGTTTGAGAACATACAAGACCTGTTCGCCGCCATTCTTGCCAAAGGCATTGCGCAGCAACTGAAGCAGGGTCTGTACCTTGAATATGTTTCTGAATGCGCCAATCTTTCTGTGATGCGCGGAAAGATAGATATTCACGGGACAATCAATAACAAGCTTCAGCGAAACCTAAAGCTCTCCTGCGAATTTGATGAGTTGTCTGAAAACAATGTCTTTAATCAGATATTGAAAACAACAGCCATCATTCTCCTTCGGCAGTCATCTGTAAATGTCAATCGTAGAACAGCGCTGAAAAAAGTAATGTTGTTTTTTGATGGTGTGGATATGATTGATCCTTCCTCCATCAAATGGCAGAGTTTGCGGTACCATAGAAACAATCAAAGTTATAAAATGTTGTTAAATATTTGCTATTTTATCCTTGAAGGTCTTTTGCTATCTACTGATCACGGCGAATACAAAATGGCCACATTCTTGGATGAGCAGCGCATGTCCCGCCTGTATGAAAAATTTGTGCTGGAGTATTACCGGTATCATCATCCACGCCTGCGAGCCGCAGCTTCGCAGGTAGCGTGGAACATAGACGATGGTGTCATTAAATTCCTGCCCATTATGCAAACGGATATTACACTCAGGGATAAAGAGAAAATTTTAATTATTGACACCAAATATTATGCCCATACCATGCAGGTTCAGGGTCAATACGATAGTCAGACGCTTCACTCCAACAATCTGTATCAGATTTTTACTTACGTTAAAAATCAGGATGTTTATAACACCGGCAATGTAGCAGGTATGCTTTTATATGCAAAAACTGAGGAGACCATTACACCGGACTGCGACTTTCAGATGAGCGGCAACAAGATAAGTGTAAAGACGTTGGATTTAAATATTGCCTTTCCTGACATTGCCGCACAGTTGGACAGCATCGCTTCATCCTATTTTGGCGATACAAAAAGGAATTAGATTTAACCGGGTACATCTGCATCCGAGAACTCATACCAGTTGAAATCTTACTCGTTTTTGATGGAAACTGGGATAAGGATGCTGAAAATAGGTCTTATTTTTGTCTGGGGGATGATTGTGGTGAAAGATATTGATAAATTCAGGGGGTGTCTCATCGGAGGAGCAGCAGGGGATGCCCTGGGATATCCAGTGGAGTTTTTAGATGGCAAGAGCATTTTCCAAAAGTATGGAAAAAACGGAATTACTGCATATTCTCTGGTAAATGGCGTGGCTGAGATTTCTGATGACACGCAGATGACCCTCTTTACAGCTAATGGCCTTCTCTTAGGAACAACAAGGGGAATGACAAGAGGTGTTATGGGGAAATATTCAGATTACATTGCTTTATGCTATCAAGACTGGTATAGCACTCAATATAAAGACATCACAAAAGGCGGTTACTCATGGTTAGTCAATATTCCGGAACTTCACGCGTCACGAGCGCCGGGAAATACTTGCCTTTCAGCCATAGAGCAAGGAGCAAACGGCACAATAGAAAAACCAATCAATCAGAGCAAAGGCTGCGGGGGAATTATGCGCGTCGCTCCCATTGGTTTATATTTTGAAGGGAAGCGGTACACACAAGAAGAGATTGATATGATTGGAGCTGAAGTCGCTGCCATTACACACGGTCATGAACTTGGGTATATTCCGGCGGCTGCGCTGGTACACATCATTCATATGGTGGCACATGATGCGAATATTACACTGCTTGCTGCAGTACAAGACTCTATGAAAACGATGGAAAAACTGTTTCCAAAAGCCAGGCATCTTCATGAGCTGTTAACTCTGATGCAAAAGTCTATTGATCTGTCATCAGAAAACATGAACGATTTTGAGACAATCAAAGAGCTGGGGGAAGGATGGGTGGCAGAAGAAACGCTAGCGATAGCAATCTATTGTTCTTTGAAATACTGCAGCAGCTTTGATAAAGCCATCATCGCCGCGGTTAACCACGGCGGAGACAGCGACTCCACCGGAGCGGTTACCGGTAACATAATGGGAGCCTATCTTGGCTTGCGGGGCATACCTGACAAGTATATTGAACATCTGGAGCTTAAAGACATTATTATGGAAATAGCGGATGATCTATATAACGATTGCAAAATAACAGAATATGGTTCCTACCGTGATGATGTGTGGGCGCATAAATACATTTATCATGATTATGGCAGGGAAAGTGGAAACTTTTAATTTCTGGCTGTGTATTTTTACAGCAAAAATGAATTTTTTAGGCTGTAAAAAGCCATGTATTATGATAAAATAAAAATAATATATTAAGATCCGGGAGGAAATAACTTAATGGGAATAATTGATGATTTGGTTAATCAAATAGAAAAATTACCCCCATCTGACAGAGCACAAATTGTAGATGCAGTAATTAGAGATATGGCATCTCCTGATCCCCAAATTGACAAGGTGTGGGCTAAAGAGGCCTCAATACGTTGGGGTGATTATAAACAAAAAAAAGTAAAGGCAATACCCTATGAGGAAGTATTGTCAAAGTATAAAAGAACATGAAGGTTTCCTTTTTGCCTTTAGCTGAACAGGAGCTTGACGAAGCTTTTTTATGGTATGAGGAGCAAGTAGTTGGACTCGGGAATGGTTTTCTTGATGAATTCAACCAATCCATTAAGCGTATTGTTGCTTTTCCAGCATTGTACGAACAAATAGACAATAATTTGAGACGGTGCTTGATGAATCGATTTCCTTATGGCATTATCTACGGGATTGACGGCGAACAAACTATTATCGTTGCTTTAGCTCATTTGAAAAGAAGACCTAATTATTGGTCTAATAGAAATATTGAGTAAAGGCATTGATTGCCCCTCTTATTACCCGTTCCCCCCCCATATTACCCGCTAATGTTTAATAAAACCTCTTAAAAGCTGATACACTACCGGCAAAAGTGCCCCAATTATTCACTAAATCTCTTTAATGCGTAAGATGTAGAACAGGGTATTTACTTAATCCAGAATCCCTTTAACGAATCTTTCACTGATTGGCTGTTGATTTGTAAGCGTCAAAGAGACGCGTACCTATTAGCCTCCGATATCAGCAAAAGCCACCATCGGCAATACTTTTAACCTCGTTATACTGCCTACGGATCAGCCGTTTAAATTCCGCATCCGATAACCCATCGCCCAGGTCCACGCCGCCTTCTGAAAGCAGGTCATAGAACAATTCAGCGAACTCCCTGTGTTCCCTCACCATCCTTTTGTAACGCGCTAAAATTTCGGTTTGAAAATCCAGCTCGAATATGTATCGAGGAGTTTTACCTGATAGATAGTCCTTAACCATTTCCATCATATAGTCAATATTCGCTGCCATGTTATACTTCCTCCCACGGATATTTTTCTTTTTTCTCGTCCTTTGGTTTCGGTGAAAATACCTTGCTCGGCAGGGCTGCACTGCCAGGCAGGAAGTTTTCAATTGCGGCTGCGTAACCCGGTTTTCCCAAGTTAGGAGCGTTGGTAAAAATCCATGTTAAGTATTCAAATGGATTAAGGCCGTTTTCTTTTGCAGTCACGATCAGGCTGTAGTAAACCGCGCTGGCTTTAGCACCGTTTGGTGTGTTAGCAAACAGCCAATTTTTTCGTCCAATCACAAATGGTTTAATGCTGCGCTCCGCACGGTTATTGGAAATTTCCAGGCGGCCATCCAGCAGGTATCTCTCAAGATATTTCCGCTGAGATAGCGCGTAATGTACTGCTTTGCCAAAAAGGGTATTGGGAAGCGCAGCAAGGCCTTCAATCCAGTTGTAAAATTCATCAATCACGGGCCTGGATAGCCGACTGCGTTCTTTAAGGCGATCATCCGGACTCAGCAAGGCAAACTGTTTTTCCAAATGAAATAGTTTGTCGCAATAGGCAACTCCTTTTGCCGCGTTGGAATCCGGCTGCTTGTCCTTTGGCAGGGTTTTTAGCGCATCAAAGAATTTCCGACGCAGGTGTGCCTTATCTTACTTCTCGAATAAGGCACATTATCCAAGAAATATGATTATCCGAGAAGAATATCTGAAACCAGCATAAATACACTCTTTATCTGACATCTTCTCTGATAATAGCACCTCCTTTAGAATGGAATTATAAACCATTCCAAGGAGGTATTATTATGAACCCAGAAGAAATCAGAAACCTATCTTTTGGAAACTTGCTTGAGGAATTGCTACACTATCTTGAGGACAAGTCTTATACTCAGTTGACGTTAGTGAACTATCGCCGGATACTTAGGAAAATTGAACTGTTTATGATTGAGCATGGTATCGATGCTTATACTCCTGAAATAGGCATACAGTATTATAAAACCTATCTTGTCGAGAATAAACTATGCACTTCACGGCAAAAGGTTATATTTACGGTAATCCGAAGGCTCAATGACTTTTATTTAGGCATGGAATATCGGATTCAGCAGAAACATGAAATAAATCTATTGCCCAGTAATTACGAGCATGTGTTGGGCATGTATGCCACGGAGTGTGCTGAAGCTGGCAACAAAGATATCACTATTAAGTCAAAGAAGCAATTCGTTCGTAATTTCCTAAGAGAATGCATTACATTTGGATGCCCGGACATTCAATCTTTGAACGCGTCTTATATCACAAGAGCATGCCTGACGATCGAAAACAAGGATGGTTTGGCTGTGGTCAGGGCATTCCTGAAATTTTTGAGTATCAGGGGAACCACCGAGTCAGACTTTTCTACACTTGTTCCACGCTATGGGCGGCCTATTGATATACCGGCAACCTATAGTGAAAAAGAGATCCTCAGATTTGAAGCAGCCATCAATCGCACGAGCGATGTAGGCAAGAGGGATTATGCAATGCTGCTCTTGGCGACAAGGCTTGGCATGAGATCCGGGGATATAGCAAAGCTGTCTCTTGATGAGCTAGATTTCGAGCATGAAGAGATATGCCTCATACAGCAAAAAAATGGAGAAATGTTACATCTCCCTATGCTGCCGGAAGTGAGTAAAGCGTTGACTGATTACATTAACAATGTACGTCCCAAAGTGGCAAGCAAGACGGTATTTCTGCGACATAGGGCACCCTATCAGGGAATCACCACATCTGTCCTACGTTTTGCAACATCAAAGTACTTTGGTTTGGCCAGTATTGATATGTCAGGAAAGAAGCACGGCCCCCATACATTTCGGTCATCATTGGCCAGTTCAATGGTTAATGATAATGTTCCATATGAAGCTGTCAGGACCATCCTGGGGCATTCTGATCCCGATGCAATAAAGCATTATGCAAAGCTTAACATAGAAAAGCTCCGTGAGTGTGCAATAGAAGTCCCGGAACCGGCGGGCTCATTTAAAAAATTTCTTGATGGATGTAAACAGTCATGACCCAGTTCAAGAGTGTACTACAAGATGAGATTGCCGGGTTCTTGACACTTCGTAAAGCATCAAAAAGCAAAAGTGCCTATGACCACGACCGCCACACGCTTAAGTTATTCGACGAATACCTTTGCTCTATTAACTGCGACGACAAAAATCTTACAGAAGAGCAGGTGACCGGTTGGAACAGTACCCTTACAGGAAAGAGCAGTTCCATTGCCAACATGGTGATTGTTATCAGAATCTTTCTAGCACATCTTAAGGGTTATGGGGTTAATGCTTATATTCCGCCAATTCCAAAGGTCAGTGATGATTACATTCCGTATATATTCTCTGACGACGAGATGAAGCTAATATTTTCCATTGCAGATACCCTGCAGATGGGGAAACCGCGTAAGAATACTCTTATCCATGTGGAGTTTCCAATGATTCTGCGCCTCATGTGTGGATGCGGGCTTCGCATCGGTGAGACACTTTCATTAAAAATGAAAGATGTAGATCTTGATATCGGTGTGCTGACACTGAAATATACAAAGGGTGACAAGCAAAGGCTTGTTCCTATGCATCCCTCGTTGACAAAAATCCTTAGGCAATACTGCATGGCTATGGGGATGATCGGATACCCGGAAGCATATCTTTTTCCAACTTCTGATTCGATGGAACCAGTGACAGTACATAATGCTCAGCATAAGTTCAATTTCATACTGGAACAAGGTAATATTTTTCTTTCTGGAAAAAAGAAACATCAGAGAGGTCCCTGCCTGCATTGCCTTAGGCATGCGTTTGTATTCAAATCTTTTGCCAATGCAGAGAAAGCAGGTCGTAGGGTTGATGACATTGTTCCATATCTTTCCATCTATCTGGGGCATGACAGTCTTAAAGAAACAGAAAAATACCTAAAATTCAGCAGTGAGATGTTTCCAGATGCAATGGAACTGTTTGATAGCTACACTGCACAGATCTTTCCGGAGGTGAACTTCGATGAATAAACCTTCGAAATTTCTAGAGTTACTGAACAGTTATTTAACAAATTACATGCCCTGCTCAATCGGGGCAAGCCCTAATACGGTTACTTCATATAAATATGCTTTCCGGTTACTGTTGGAGTTCATGTATTCCACTAAAGGAATCCCTGCCGATGAGATAGCCTTTGAGCAGTTAGACTTTGGCACCCTAACAGAATTCCTTGACTGGATAGAGAAAGACCGGCGTTGTAGCGCATCAACGAAGAATCAGAGACTGTCAGCAATCATTTCTTTTTCTGAGTATGCCCAAAACCGGGATTTTTCTGCTGCATCCGTATTTCGAAGCGGCGTGATTAAAATCCCCATGAAAAAAGTCCAGAAAAAGCAACGGGCGGTGTTATCAGTGCAGGAAGTTTCAATTCTTCTTCGTTTACCTAACGACAGTAAGGATATCGGCCTCAGGGATAAGGTACTGCTTAGCTTAATGTATGCAAGTGGGGCAAGGGCACAGGAAATCTGCAACCTGACGGTAGGAAGCATACAGTTCAATTTGAAAGGAGCCACCCTGAACATAAAAGGGAAAGGGGGGAAATCAAGGCGTATTGGCATTCCGGACAATTGTGCTAAGATGCTACAGAAATACATATCTCACCGGCGTCTGAGTTCAAAGCCTGACAAGCATATTTTTTCAAGTCAAACCCATGAACAGATGACTGTTTCCTGCGTTGAAGGTATCTTCAAGAAATACGTACGACAGGCTAAGGGAGAGAATCCAATTTTATTCAAGGAAAACAGTTATCCGCCGCATTCCATGAGGCACTCAACTGCAAGCCATATGTTGGAGGCGGGTGTTCCAATTGTAGTCATAAAAAATTTCCTTGGGCATGCATCACTCCAAACAACGCAGATTTATGCGGAATTGTCACAGAACACAGTAGACAAGCACTTGAAAGAATGGAATGAGAAATGGTTCGCCCCTGATTCTGAGGCAATAAAAGTATCCAAAAAAGAAAATGAAATGCCAGATTTCTTAAATATTTAGTCAAAACGTAGACTTAGATTATCCGAGAAAAAGAAAAGAATCTCCTATACTTATGCGGTTTTTAGTGTTTTTTCTCGGATAATCATATTTCTCGGATAATGTGCCCAGCAGCCCACAATAATTATGTTCTCGGGTAGTTTGTGATAGCCGCTGTATCCATCCGCGTGGAGGTATCCTTTAAAGTTCTGCAAAAAGCTTTCCGGATGTGTATGTTTTCTATCGGGTTGATAGTCAAAGAGTACTAGCTGGTGTTTTGCCTCACCGCTGGTTCGGTACAGCCACATGTAACTTTTTGATTGTGCCTTCTTGCCCGGTTCTTTCAGTACCTGCAGTACTGTTTCGTCTCCGTGCAGCACATCGTGCCGGCATAATCGTCGCTTCATTTCTTCATATATCGGTTCCAGCCAGTTTTCGGAAGCCTTGATCAGCCAGTTTGACATGGTCTGTCTTGAGAGCAGGATCCCATTTTGCTTCCATTCCTGCTCCTGGCGGTATAGTGGCGATGCCATCATGAATTTCTGTGAGGCGATATGTGCAATTGTTTCGGGTGAGGCAAAGCCGCCTTTGATGACGGGTTCAGGCATGTCCGCCTTGACAATGGGAACGCGATCGGAGGTTTTTTCACAGTTCCGGCATGAATAAACGTGCCGCACATGGCGTACTATTATTGCTTTTGCGGGAATGATTTTGAGTTCCTCGCGGGTTTCCTTGCCCATCGTATGCAGTTTGCTACCGCAATCCGGACAGACTTGCTCTTTTGCCGGCAGTTCGTGTTCGATTATCTCAACAGGGAGGTCCTCCGGAAGCTTGTCCGTTGTGAGGCGTGTCCGTTTGCGATAATGTGCCTTTACTTCGGTAAGCTTAGGCTCCGGTACGGATAGGTCGGCATTTGATTCGGCTTCGTTGAATATGGAGATCTGGGAGGCGTTTGTCTGCTCGCTTGATACCCCAAATTGCTTATGCCTGGAAAGGCGAATCTGTGACATAAACCATTTGATTTGCTGCTCTAGTTCAGCAATTTTTCGGTCTTTTTCTTTGATTATGCCAAGCAGGTTTTCTACCGAAATTTCTTGCGTTTCCATAGGATAATTATATCACTAAAGCCGCATGATATCAATGTTTAGGGCACTTTTCAGTATTAAGAAATATGCCGTTCTAAAACCTCTTTCCTCTTGAGCTTTTTTTCCAGTCTCGCCCCATCAATGAGGCAGGATAATTCTTCGGCATTGAGTACCATTGTGGCAGCGTCTCCTTCTGCCGGCCAGATGAAATGCCCGCGTTCCAGCCGTTTGAAGTATAGCCAGAATCCGTCACCGTCCCATTCGAGGATTTTAAGTCTATCCCTTCTTCTGTTGCAGAATACAAACAGCGCATCGGAAAATGGATCGAGGGAAAAGCTGCCTTGAACCAGCGTCATCAATCCATTGATAGATTTCCTCATGTCCGTGAATCCACAGCATATATATACAGGTTTGTCACTCCATCTCATCAGAGCGACCCCAGCACACGGCAGACTTTTTTCAGCAGTTCAGGATCTGTCCCGGAATTCACGCTGATATGAAAGCCGCTGATTTCTATGTCCAATGTTGAGTTCATTTGTTGGGCCTGTCCCGGTGCAAGCTGTATCCAACCGCTTGGTACGGGGTCCACAGAGTTTTCCTGTATTGCAAGCTCTGTGCATGCCGCATTCCTTAGTTTCCTTTGCCAGTAGAAGTATTGGCTTTTGCTAATTCCTGTTGCCTGGCAGAATTCCTTTATGTTTTGCCCGCTGTGCTGTCGCGCCTGTATTACTTTAGCCCATTTTGATAGCCGGTACTGTGCTGTGACCTTTTTTGTATCCATACAATCACTCCATTTTAGGTTGAAAAAGTTGGCCTACTTTTTCAACTTTTTCAACCGCTTTTATGGTGATTGTACTACCTTCAAGTTTGTTATGCTATGTGCCGGTATCTTTTACGCTTACGTTGATTTTTAGGTTTAATGGGATTAAACTAAGAATAAGGTTTAATGACATTAGACTTGGGGTGGAAAAATGAAAGATTATAAATTGGGCGTCATGGAAACAAAATTTGCCGAGCTGATATGGGATAATGAGCCCATATCATCAGGCGACCTGGTAAAGCTCTGCGAAAAGAATCTGACATGGAAGAAGTCAACGACCTACACGATGCTGCGCCGGCTTTGTGAGCGCGGGATTTTTCAGAATAAAGACAGCACGGTGTCATCCCTGATGAACAAGCAGGAGTTTGCCGCTCTGCAAAGCGAAAAGTTTGTGGAAGAAACCTTCGCCGGTTCGCTTCCGCAGTTTCTGGCAGCATTCACCATGCGGAAAAAACTGTCCGAAAGCGAGATTGAAAAGCTCCAGCGGTTTATTGACGAAAAGAGGGGTGAGTTCTGATGTGGATGTACACGTTGCTGCCAAAAATTCTTAATATGAGCCTGACTGCGAGTATCGTTATCGTCCTTGTGTTGCTCGCTCGCTTACCGCTGAAGAAAGCTCCGAAGATATTTTCTTACGCTCTTTGGGCGGTTGTATTGTTCCGCCTTGTATGCCCTGTGTCGTTTTCATCGGAGTTTTCACTGCTCGGAATCTTTAACGCCCCTCCCGCAATAAACGGCACTGTCGCCTATATTCCCGCCGATATCGTCCACACAGAATATCCGCAAGTCAATTTATCTCTTCCTGCCGTCAGCGAAGCTATAAACAATACCCTGCCGCAAGGCGAAGAACAGCTTGTTGCCGACCCGCTTGAGGTGTTGGTGTCCATGGCAACCCCGCTCTGGCTTCTCGGCATTGCGGCGATGCTCATATACAGCATGATATCGCTGATACGGTTACGCCGAAAGCTCATCGGCGCGGTATGCCTGCGTGATAACATCTATCTTGCAGACCACGTCTCGACTCCTTTTGTCACCGGCGTATTCCGCCCTAAAATCTTTCTGCCGTCAACAATATCGGAGCAAGAGCAAAGCTATATTATTCTGCATGAACAGACGCATATCCGGCGGCTCGACCATATTATTAAGATGGTTGCTTTCCTTGCGCTGGCAGTACATTGGTTCAATCCGCTCGTGTGGGCGGCATTTGTGTGTGCCGTTAAAGACATGGAAATGTCCTGTGACGAGCACGTCCTAAAGCAAATAGGCTTTGATATCAAGGGCGCATATTCCACATCCCTGCTCTCCCTTGCAACGGGACGACGGCTTATCAGCGGTAGCCCCTTGGCGTTTGGTGAGGATACTATCAAGGGGCGCATCAAGAACATTATGAATTTCAAAAATCCTGCAGTCTGGGTTACCGTTGTCTTGGTACTGCTTGTTAGCGCCTTGAGTATCGGCTTTGCGGTGGATCAGGCAAACGTAAAGATCCTTACAGCCCAAGCCGCACTCGAAGCTTTTTCTGCGGAAAATAAAGACGGGCGGGTTACATTTGTCATACCGAGAGATTACGACAAGCCACAAAACTGGAATATCATCGTTGCGGGACGTGCCGAATATGAAGATGGTTTTTCTCGGAGCGTACATCTATTTGAGGACGTAAATGAAGCTAAGACTTGGGGAGCGGGCAAGGAATATACAATCGAGACAAATGATTCCTATACGGAACTGCATATTACCGTGAGCCTGCCTGACGAAAACGGAAAAATGCTCGTACGGGACTTCGATTTTAACTTCACGCAGGATGTATCAGATACATGGCCGGCTGAGAAATGGATGCTTATTACAGAAGCCGATGTGACGGGCGACAGCATCAACGAGCGTCTCTACCTCGACAAATCCCAAATGGACACCACTTTTGATATCACGCTGCACGTCCTGGACAGCGCCGGCAATGAAATATGGAATGAGTCAGGCAATTCCTCGCATGCCGGCTGGAAATCACTGTTCCTCTGTCAGATGAACGGAAAGGAATACCTCCTTCGGTATACCCCCTATATGGGTCAGGGCTATGGCACGTACACATACACTCTCTTTGCTTTGGAAAACGGCAAAGAGAAGGTTTACAAGACAAATACGCTTGAATTTGACCTTAATGGGATCGGAAAACTGAATACTCCAGAAATGATTGCCTATGCCGATGAAGTGAATGATTTGCTCGGCAAGAGCGTTCTTCTCATGAGTACCGAGGGTGGTATATATTCATTTGGCCCGGCTTCGGCTGAGTCGTTCTTCGAGCGGTATTCATGGTTGGACGGCAATTCAGAACTTTTTGATCCTGCTGATAGCCTGGAGACCAGGGTGGAGAAATACAGCAGTTGGGCGGTGAAAAACCGCCGACTGAGCGACTTATTATATAACGCTAATTTCACTTTCGTGTCCTCGGATAAATTTAGCGAGGCTGAAATAAGCGACGCCATGTATTGTGTCATGGATAAATTTGATAACGCTTTCAAAGGCTGTGAATTGACGAAGCTGTGGTATGATGAAGAAATATCCAATGCTCAGATTGAAAGCTATATGACCGGCGGACGCGGTTCTTTTAACGGAATCAATAAGAATAATGTGATAGTCCTTCTTTCCGAATTCAACGTTGATTCCTCCGGAGGGGATGGAAGCCTGAATCCAAACTCGACTTATAATAACTGGATATGGATTCTTATCAGGGATAGCGGCAAAGACGAATGGCGAGTGGATGATTGGGGCTATTAATTGGGCTTATAAGAAGAGGTTCCCTTGATCCGCCCTAATAATACGGGGGGATTTTTTTTGGATTTCTCCAAATAATAAAAGGAAAATAACGGTGTTATAGAAAAGATCTTAATTAAAGGGACATTAAGAAAATTTATAACTGCCCGGGGTTTCAGGTAACGGGTTGGAAGATTCCGGGTAGTTACGCGGCGAGGTGTATTATTTAATGGGCCTAGAAGAAAATTCCGGCGGTAAAAAAACGAATAGATTAATTGAGGCCAAATCTCCGTATTTGTTACAGCATGCATATAACCCCGTGGATTGGTACGAGTGGGGGGAGGATGCCTTTGAGCGGGCTGAAAAAGAAAATAAACCGGTATTTCTAAGTATAGGCTATTCAACTTGTCACTGGTGCCACAATATGGCCAGGGAATCTTTTGAGGACGAGGAAATTGCCGGGATTCTCAATAAACATTATATTTCCATCAAAGTGGACCGGGAGGAGCGCCCGGATATAGACAATGTCTATATGAAGGTCTGCCAGGCCATGACCGGCCATGGGGGATGGCCGCTTACCGTTTTTCTGACTCCGGCAAAGACTCCCTTTTTTGCAGGAACTTATTTTCCGAAAGAGAGGAAGTATAATCTGCCCGGCTTGAAAGAAATTCTGCTGAAGATCGCGGAAGCTTGGTCAAAGGAAAGTTCCGGCCTGGAGGAAAAAGGGAGAAAGATTATTGATGCCCTGCGGGAAAGCGAACGTGAGGACCGTCCCGGCGGCACCCCCAGGGAAGAAATGCTGCAAAGGGCTGCTGAAGAGCTGCTAAGGCAATATGACAGGGTCAACGGCGGTTTCGGGGGAGCCCCCAAGTTTCCCATTCCTTCAGCTCTAGCGTTTTTGCTTCGCTGGTGGGAGCGGAGCGGTGACGAGGGCGCTTTAAGGGCGGTGCGGCATACCCTGGGAGCTATGGCCAGAGGTGGAATTTTTGATCATCTGGGATACGGTTTTCACCGCTACAGCACGGATGAAAAATGGCTGGTGCCCCATTTCGAAAAGATGCTTTATGACCAAGCCTTGCTGTCTGCGGTTTACCTGGACGCTTATCAGATAACAGGGGATAACGGTTTTGCCGATACAGCAAACAAAATTTTTACTTTTGTTCTGGAGGAGATGCAGTCTCCGGAGGGGGGCTTCTATACTGCCTGGAATGCGGAAAGCGAAGGTGTTGAAGGCAAGTATTATGTCTGGGAAAAAGCTGAGATTATAAAAATTTTGGGCCCGGAACTGGGGGAGCTGATCTGTTCCTTTTTTGGCGTTTCTGAGGAAGGTAATTTTGAAGACGGGAAAAATGTTCTTTATTTGCCGGAAGAGGAGAACTCTTTCGTCCGCAAGCGGAAATTAAATTCCAGGCAGTGGTTTTTTATCCTGGAGGAGTCCCGGAAAAGGCTGCTTCAAAAGCGCGGCGAGAGGGTCAGGCCATCGCTGGATGACAAGATCCTCACCTCCTGGAACGGGTTAATGATCAGTTCCTTGGCCAGGGGAGGACAGGTTTTAGGAGGGGATATTTATCTAAGTTCAGCCGCCCGGGCTGCGGATTTTATCCTTTCCCATTTGAAAAGTAACGGCCTGCTCTGGCACCGCTACTGCCGTGGAGAAAGCGCTTATTACGGGTTTCTTGAAGATTATGCCTTTCTGGTAGCCGGTTTGCTGGATCTGTATGAAGCGGTTTTGCAGCCCAAGTATCTTGCCGAGGCTGTTTCCTTAAACAGGCGCATGCTGGAGCTGTTCTGGGATGATAAAGACGGCGGTCTTTTTTTCAGCAGCAAAGAAGGCGAAGACAAACTCCCCTTCAAAGACAAGGACGCTTATGATGGTGCTCTGCCGTCGGGAAATTCCGTTGCTGCTCATAATATGCTGCGCATTGCACATTTTACCGGTGAAGAGGAGATGAGAGACAGGTCATTGCGGTTAATGGAGTATTTCTCTGCTTCCATAAACCTGGCTCCCTCCAACTATACCGCCATGCTTGCTGCTCTCGATTTTTCCTTGGGGCCTGTCCGGGAGATGGTGCTGGTTGGTTCGAGCGCGGAGGAAGATAATGTGCGGACGCTGCTGCGCGGCATTCAAAAGCGTTTTCTCCCGCGCAAGGTGTTTCTTTTCCACAGCCCCGGGCAAAAGGCAGGGGATGAGCTGGAGAAAATTTCCCCCCTGGTTAAGGATAAAGGGTTTGTGGACGGAAAGCCCGCGGTCTATATCTGCGAGAATTTTACCTGCCGGTCTCCCCTTACCAGCCCGGATGATCTGGAAAAATTTTTCGCTACATAGCAGTCATGATTCCGCTACCTAATTCTGTCCTGCTGCAGAATCAGTATAATTTTAAGTAAAGAAGCGGGTGAAACACACCGGATTTAGAGAGGAAGAGTTGCTGTGCCTGTTAAAGGAGTGGGGATAGATTTAATCCGCATTGAGAGGATAGCTCGGGCTTACCGGCGAAGACCGGTGCGTTTTCTGAAAAGAATATTTACTGACAGGGAAATTGAGTATCTTTTAAGTAAAAAAAACCCCTTTCCTTCTATTGCCGCCAGGTTTGCCGCCAAGGAAGCCGTCGCCAAAGCCCTTGGCACCGGGATTGGTTTAATCAAATGGCGGGATATAGAGATTTGTTCCAATTTTTTGGGTAAACCTGAAGTTCTCCTGAAGGGGGAGGCAGCTTTGTGGATGGAGAAAAACGGAATAAAGGGTGTTCATGTTTCTATGAGCCATGACGGTATCTACGCTGCGGCAACTGCTGCTGCCTACAGCGATTCCCCAGAAAAAATTTTAAGAAAAGACTCTGATCCCGTTGACGGTTGAAAAAAGATATGCTAATCTTATTTCATAATCGACTATAATAGTCAAGATTAATAAATTTTTTTTCTTTTCTTTTTTCCCAAATACCTTACTAAATAGGTAAGGTATTCTTTTAAAGGGTGGTGATGACATGCGTCTTTCGGCAAAGGGAGAATACGGAGTCAGGGCCATGGTCCACCTTGCCCTGAATTACAGAAATGGGCCTGTCCCCTTGAGCAGAATTGCCATGGATGAAAATATATCCCGTCAATACCTGGAGCAGATTTTTTTCTTGTTGAGGCGAGGCGGCCTTATTACCAGTGTAAGGGGCGTAAAAGGAGGCTATAGTCTGGCTTCGCCACCCGGGGAAATTTTTGTGGGAGATATTATCCGCGTCTTGGACGGACCTATCACTCCGGTTGATTGCCTCTCTGAAAAAAAAGGGAAAGAAGAATCATCTTCCTGTGGCAAAGGTGAAAGTTGTCTGGCAAGGAAAGTTTGGGAAAGGTTGCGGGACCATATTAATGATTTGCTGGACAATGTATCCCTCCAGGATATGCTTGAGGGCAAGCATAAAGCAAGTATTAAATGAGCATTTCCACACACTATCTCCGCAAATGGAAGGAGGCTGCTTTCCTTAGATGAAAAGGATTTATATGGACCATGGTGCCACAACTCCCCTGAGAGAAGAAGTCTTGGACGCAATGCTTCCTTATTTAAAAGAAAAGTATGGAAACCCGTCCAGTTTGCATTCTTTCGGCCGGGAGGCACGTAAAGCCCTGGACGAAGCCAGGGAAAAAGTTGCAGCGGGCCTTGGGGTTGCCCCGGAGGAGATTGTTTTTACTTCCGGCGGGACAGAAGCCAATAACCTAGCTATTATGGGGGTTGTCAGGGGGATTGCTCCCATAAAAAATCATATTATTACCAGTGCTGTTGAACATCATGCCGTCCTGGATACGGTAAAATTTTTAGGGCAAATGGGATATGAAATTACGATTTTGCCCGTTGATGAATATGGCATGGTATCTCCCAGGCAGGTAGAGGAGGCCATTACGGACCGGACAATTCTTGTCAGTATTATGACAGCCAATAATGAGATAGGGACGATTATGCCCTTTGAAGAGATCGGCGCAGTTTGCCGGGAGAAAGGCGTCTACTACCATACCGATGCCGTTCAGGCCATTGGACATATTGATTTTAACCTGCGTGAACAACCTGTTGACCTTCTTTCCCTCTCCGCCCATAAATTTTACGGTCCCAAAGGGGTCGGTGCCCTGTACGTGCGCAAAAAAACCAAGCTAAAGCAGGTCTTTTTTGGGGGAGGGCAGGAGAGGAAATTGCGGCCGGGAACGGAAAATTTGCCCGGGATTGTAGGTTTAGGCAGAGCTATGGAACTTGCTGTTGCCGATATGCCGGAAAAAAGGGAAAAACTTATCCGCCTGCGGGACCGGCTTGTTGAGGGGCTGCTTCAGATAGAAGATGTCCGCCTGAACGGCCATCCCCTGCAACGATTGCCGGGAAATGTTAATGTGAGCGTCCTCTATGTTGAAGGGGAGTCGTTGCTATTGGGCCTCGATTTAAAAGGAATAGCGCTTTCCAGCGGATCGGCCTGTACATCCGGCTCTCTGGATCCTTCCCATGTCCTTATGGCGATAGGGCTCGATCATCAGACTGCCCAGGGTTCCCTTCGCTTTACCCTGGGAAAGGATAATACTGATGAAGAAATTGATTATACGGTGGAAGCCGTCCGGAAAACGGTGGATTATCTGCGGGCCATGTCTCCCGTTTATCGGAAGTAATTGCGGAACAGACTTTATGAGTGGTAGAATACCTCATTAAGGAGGGGAGAAAATGTATAATGAAAAAGTAATGGACCATTTTCAAAATCCGCGAAATGTCGGAGAAATGGATAACCCCTGCGGCGTGGGCGAAGTTGGAAATATGAAATGCGGAGATATCATGAAGATATTTATTAAGGTAGAAAATAATATTATCCAGGATATTAAATTTCTTACCTTTGGATGCGGTGCGGCAATCGCCAGCAGCAGTGCGCTTACCGAAATGGTAAAGGGGAAAACTATCGAGGAAGCCTTAAAGATAACCAATAAAGATGTGGCTGATGAGCTTGGAGGACTGCCGGAAGCCAAGATGCACTGTTCCAACCTGGCGGCGGATGCCCTGCATAAAGCCATTGAAGATTATAAATCCAAAAGCTAGTTTGCTCTTCTGCTAGCTGCCTAATTATCTAAAGGGTAAATCTTTCAGTATAATCCCCCCTTTATAATCATATTTATATAAGACGGTATAAAGGGGGGAAAATTTTGTCCTATAGATACAGGTATTCCTACAGGCGAAGAAGTCGTTCCAGATATTCCGCCACAGTGATAGACTTTAGAAAAAAAGAGTTAAAGGTTTTTTTAGCGCTATTTTTGGTACTTGTCATTGCTATGAGCCTGCTTTCCCCTTATTTACCCGCTTTTTCCCCTGTTTTGGTAAAAGAGGCTCTTCAAAATATTTCCCTGTTGAATCATTTGGATTTATCATTGCTTCTGGCTGATTCCATTCCGGGTGGAATGGGCTTAAAGGCGGAAAACAGCAGCCCGCGTCAGACAATTGAAAGCGGAGACAGTAAAGATGGACGAGTACCCTTGAATTCGTCACCGGCAGGGAGTGGTCCGGAAGAAGACAAGCGCATTTCTTTCCTTCCCGTTGAACTGCAGTCCGGCTCCGGAAATTTAGAAGATCTGCTTCTAGCCACACAGCCGGAAGGAGTGTCTTTGGAAAACGCAGCTGTTTCTCTGGAAGGGAAAGGGCCCCTGATTTTAATTTATCACACACATGCGACCGAATCATTTATGCCTTTTTCCGGGGAAGCCTTTAGCACTGACATGGAGAAAACAGTAGTTGCCCTCGGAAATTATTTAACGGAAATTTTGCAAGAGCAATACGGGATTCCTGTTCTTCACCACTGTGAAGTGTTTGATATACCGAGGCGCAGTGCCTATGAAAAGGCCCGGCCGTCTGTGGAAAAGATTCTGGCCGAAAATCCCGGTATTGAGGTGGTTCTCGATTTACATCGCGACGGAGTTTCAAGGAATATTACCACAACCTCTATAGATGGAAGACAAACTGGGAGGGTTTTATTTGTGCTTGGGTCCAAGCATCAAGGATGGAATAACAACTTGCGTTTTGCCCTGTTCCTACAGGATGCTCTTGAAGAAGTAAAGCCCGGGCTTTCTCGCGGGATAAGAAAACAACCCTTTGTTTACAACCAGAATCTGCATCAGCGCAGTTTGATCGTAGAAATAGGGGGTCATGAAAACTCAATGGAAGAGGTTAAAAGAACAATTCCATATCTTGCTGAAGCCCTGGCATCTATCCTGCAGTGAAAAGAGGCATTGGCTTTAGTTTTTAAGAAAGTGGAATTAAATGTATAAAAGGAAGCTTTCCGGCTAAGAGTAAAGGCTAGCAATATTTAGGGGGCAGGTTACTTTTGAGCTGGAGAGCGGTAGTTGTTGTTCTTGCAGGTTTTGTATGTTTATTTTCTTTTCTTTATTGGGGGCTGAACACGGCAGAAAAAGGGATTAATGAGTTGCTGGCGCTGGATGGTGCTTCTTTACAGGCGTTTAGCTTATCCTTGGAAAAAGACGTAGTATCCATACTTTTTGCCGGGCGCTGTTACTTTTTTGACCGCGGGCGCTTCCTGGATTTTTTTTCTTATCTTACTGATATAATTATGAACGGTTTTTACCGATAATTATTATGAAACACAAGGGATAGATTACAGGGAGAATGAGATGGAAAAAAATATTTGGCTCAGGGAAAAGGAATTTTCTATCCCGCAGATTCTCTCCGGGTACCTCGGTTTTATCTATGGCGATGACCTTGGTCATAGCCTTTTCAGAGGAGAATCCTGGATAAAAGGGAACAAAAGTGTCAGGCAGGCGGAAAATTTAGCTTCAGCGCAAAATAAGATTCTCAGTCTTCTTGCAGTAGCAGAAATGCAGAGAACCGCGGGGAGATACGACAGCTTAAAAACAACCTGTCAGCTGCTTTTTTCCCTTGTGAAAGACTGTATTCCTGAAAATTTAGCCGGGCTGCGGCGGGATGCTTTCCTTTACCGGCTGTCTTTTTCCTTGTTTGGCAAAATAGGGGATTATTTGGCCGCAAAAGGATTATCCGGGGAAGCTCTCAATTTTTATCAGGGGCTGCTTGCTCTTTACCCTAAAGATGCGACTGTCGCCAAAAAAATAGCCCGCACTTTTTACACAATGGGTCCGCGCTATCTTTTTGAAGCGGAAAAGCTTTACCGGTCAGTGCTGAACGATAATCCGGAAGACCTGGAAGCCGCTGAAAATTTGGGCCGGGTGTTGAACGTTTCGCCGGAAGGCCAGGATGAGGCCAAGCTTGTTTATCGTAATGCCTTACTGTACTGCCGCACAGATATGGATAGGCTGCGCTTTTATTCCTACCTGCTTTCTTTGTCCCCCGGTGACACTGATATACTTCTGCGAATGGGCAGGCTTTACCAGCGCCAGGGAATGTTCATTGAAGCGAAGCGCTGCCTTGAAAAAGCCGCTGGTTTACATAATGGTCCTGAGGAAACCTTGGCTCTGGCTTACCTTTATTACCTTCTCAACGATTTTCGAAAGGCAGAAAATTTGATCCGCAATTTGCCGCACCTGGAGGAAGAATCTTATTCTTTAAGCTGCTATCTGTTGGGTTTAATCAAAGAAGGCGAAGAGCGTTGGGAGGACGCTTTAAAATATTTTCAGGAAGTATCTCCTGAAAGCCCTTATTATTGGAGGGCAATTGCAGGTTTAGCCAGGGTATATCTTTACCAGGGCAAAAATTTTGAAGCGGAGAATTTGGCGCTGGAAATCCCCCTTGAGCAACATGCGAGCCTGGGGGTTGATTTTTTGGAGCTTTGTGAATTGCTGGAAAACGCCCTGCAGCGCGAGTGCCGTTTTAAAGCGGAGGAATGGAGGGAGCACGTCAACGAGTCTTTGCCTTCCTTTCACCTGAAAAGAGATGTTCACAGAAGAAGCATGGGGCCAAATTTTTGGAGAAAATACGAAGCCATTGAAGTAATCGGAAACGGACCGTCGAGTCAAGTACTGCTGGGCAGAGAAAGACAGAAGGGCTCCATGGTTGCCATTAAACACCTGCATCGCAGTTTCCTGGATGATCCCCTTGTTGTCCGGCGTATTCAGGGAATGTTAAAAGCCTTGCGCAATATGGAAGAGAACGGTTCATATATGGTCCGCATATATGAAGATTGTTTCTTTGAGGGTTCATTTTTTTATGCGATGGAATTCATGGAGCAGGATCTTGCTTCAGTTATTAGAGCATGGGCTCCCGCTCCGGCCGAACTCGTAGCTGAAATAGCGGTGCAAATCTGTGATGCGCTGACCTTTTATTACAACAATATGGATGGTTTGCACGGAGGAATAAAACCGGAAAACATACTTATCTCAGCAGATAATGAGCTGAAAATAAGTGATTTTGACTTTTTATTTGCCTTGGAAGGCAAGAAGGTGTTTTCTGCAAAGGATGTTAAAAAACGTTCTTCTTTTCTACGCAATTTTTCTTATTTTGCCCCGGAAAGATTTAAAAACAGAGTTTTTTTTAGCGATATTAGGTCCGGGCGCTTTAAAAACAGCCAGAGCTTAAAGGCAGCGTTTGAAGGAGTTGATCAGAGGGCTGATCTTTACTCTCTTGGAGTCATTCTTTTTGAACTGGCTACGGGCTTTCCTCCTTTTGAGCCCCAATCTGTTAATGACCTGCTTTCTTTTCACAAAAACAAAACCGTAATTTTACCCCGTTTTGTTAATCCTTCAATTCATCCCGGACTCGAAGAAATTATCGTTACTTTAATGGAGAGGGATCCTTCGCGGCGTTTCAGTACTCCTGAAGTGGTCAAAAAAGCTCTAAAAAAGATACGATAATCTTCTTGCCGGCAATAGTTGTGAAAAGAGGGTTTTTCCATCATTTAGAGAAATTTTACTTGGAGATGTACATCAAACAAGAGTTTTCTCAATCTTTTTACAAAAGTGAGGTTTTGGGCCATGAGTCTTCAGGAAAGAACTGCTTTGATTAGAACGGCATTGGGCAGCGAGAAGGCAGATCTGGCGATTGTTAACGGAACGCTGGTCAATGTTTATACGGGAGAATTGCTGGAGAGGTACGGGGTTGCCGTCAAAGGGAAGCGGATAGCTTATGTGGGCAAGGATATTGGGCGGACGATCGGATCTGACACGGAGGTAATTGATGCTGCGGGGAAATATCTTGTTCCCGGGTTTATCGACACACATGCCCACATGTGTTTTTATTGTTCCGCGAGCGAGTTTCTCAGGTACAGCATGAGGGGAGGTACAACCACCATTGTTACCGAGCTCATTGAAATGAGCTTTCCCCTGGGATACCGGGGGATCGTTGAATATCTTGAGTCCTGCAGGGATCAGCCGGTCAAAGTTTTCGGCGTCATTCCCCCCATGCTTACTCCCAGCTCCGGAGCCCTGTCGAAAGCGATCAGCAAAGAGCAGCTCAGGGAACTCCTGAAAAGGGATGATGTTCTGGGTTTAGGGGAAGCTTATTGGCTGCCCACGGTTGAACAGGACGGAAGGCTTTTGGAATTATTTGAGGAAACGCTGCGAGCAGGAAAGATAGTTGCCGGACATTCCGCCGGGGCGAAAGGAAATAAACTTGTCGCCTACGCTGCCAGCGGGGCAACTTCCTGTCACGAACCCATCACGATGGAAGAAGTGGTGGAAAGGCTTCGTTTGGGGATGTATGTCCTGGCAAGGGAAGGGGAAACCCGTCAGGATCTTAAAGTTATTGCCAAGATCAGGGAAATGAACCTGGATTTGCGGAGGATGGCACTGGTTACGGACGGTATTCCCCTCAAGGAGCTGGTGGAGAAAGGCCATATGGAGGCTGTCCTGCAAAAAGCCATTGATTTTGGCTTTGACCCTGTTTCAGCAATTCAAATGGTCACCTTAAATGCCGCTGAATATTTAAATCTCGATGATCGCATCGGCGGTATTGCCCCGGGAAAAGACGCGGACATTGTTATAATTCCGGATCTGCATAATATTAGTGCTGAATACGTGATCAGCAACGGAAGGATTATCGCGCGTCACAGGGAGTTGCTCGTCCAGCCCAGGAAACATCTTTTTCCCGAGTGGACGCGCCGGTCGATCCGCTTGACGAAAAAATATACACCCGAAGATTTTTTAATCCGGGTTGCTGATCATGTTGATTCCGTAGAGGTCCGGGTAATCGATCAAGTGACGGAGCTGGTTACAAAAGAAGCTACCATGACTGTCCCGCTGTCAGAAGGAATGATTAAAGCTGAGCCCGAAAGGGACCTTTTAAAAATTTCTGCCATTGATTTTCAGGCCAATCCCGGGAAACAATTTGTAGGCTTAATCAGAGGGCTGAAAATGAAAAAAGGAGCCTTGGCGAGCAGCATGGCCTGGGACCTGACGAATATTATTGCCGTCGGAGCAGATGAGGCCGATTTGGCTCTGGCAGTCAACAGAATTATTGAGATGCAAGGCGGGGTGGTAGCTTGTGCCGACGGCCGTATTCTTGCCGAACTGCAGCTTCCTGTCGGGGCGTATTTAAGCGATGCCCCCATTGAAGAGCTCCTCCGGAAAAGCGAAAAGTTACAGCAGGCGGCTTTTGAACTGGGCTTTCCCTTTGCCAATGTCAATTTAACGCTGATGACGCTCACTTCTCCGGCCATCCCCTTTGTCCGCATCTGTGAGGACGGGCTTTTCGACGTGCGGACGAACAAAAGGGTCGACTTTATCATTAAATAAACATGCTGGGTTGATTAATTTTGATTTGCCGCGTTGGCGGACAATAAACGAAGCGGGTATAAACAAGCCGCAATGAAAAACTTTTTAATATATTGCGGTTTTTTTTATGGGACACCTTCCGAAAATAATCCTGAATATGGCAAGTTAATCTTGACAAATTGTTAAGGTGATGGTATTGTTGAGAAAAAAGCTTAGCACTCTCGATGTAAGAGTGCTAATAAAAGGAGCAAGGGGGGGCCGGTAATGAGCCTCAGCGCCCGAAAAAAAGAGATTCTTCGAGCAGTGGTTGTTGATTATGTCAAGGCAGCGCAGCCTGTAGGCTCGAGAACTATTGCCAGGCGCTATCTTGTCGGTTTAAGCCCTGCCACCATAAGGAACGAGATGGCTGATTTGGAAGAAATGGGATACCTTATTCAGCCGCATACCTCTGCAGGAAGAATTCCTTCACAAAAAGGGTACCGCTTTTATGTCGATGAGCTTATGGAAGTAACGGATTTAGAGGAAGAGGAAATCGGTACGATTAGGAAGGCATTTACTGATCGCAAACTGAGAGAAATTGAAGAAATAATTAAAGACACATCTCAACTACTTTCTTCATTGACCAATTACACTTCTTTAATTCTTGGACCGCGCTTGAGAAAGAGTGCCTTTAAGAAGTTGCAGATTATGCCCATTGATATGCAGAGAGGTTTGCTCGTCCTGGTAACGGATACCGGTTTTGTTAAAAATAAGATTATCAATCTTCCCCAGTCATTGTCTTTAGATGAACTAAACCGTATTGTATCCTATTTGAACAGTAAATTAAGGGGTTTAACCGTAGATAAAATTACAGCACAATTAATACGGGAGTTGCGCAGGGACCTTTACTATCATGTCAAGTTCCTGGAGGAAACTTTTACTTTACTGGAGGAGAGCCTCGCCGAAGATGAAAGACGGGTCTTCCTGGGCGGTACGACAAATATACTAAACCAGCCCGAGTTTGGGAATATTGAAAAGGTAAAAGCTTTGCTGACCCTTTTTGAGCAGCATTCGCTGCTGGCGACATTATTGACCCGTCCGGTAGTCGGTGTAGACGGTGTAGTTATTAAAATCGGCAAAGAAAATGTCCTGGAAGAGGTTCAGGAGTGCAGCCTTGTTATGACCACTTACTGCCTGGGCAAAGAAGTTGTGGGCACAATTGGCCTGCTGGGTCCTACACGTATGGAGTATTCCAAGGCTGTTGCCGTGTTGCAGCATGTTGTTGATTCTTTGCAACAATTGTAATTAGTTCGGGAATTACTATAAGGCGGTGAGAACTTTGACGGAAGAAAGCAGGCAAATTCCTAACAATAAATGGGAAGAAAAGCAATCCCAGGAGAAAGATAATAAAGATAATGTTAGCAATGTTAACATGAAAGCAAATGAGCATGAAAAGGATGATGAAGGACAACTCCCTGGAAACGGTGAAGATTCGTCAGTTGAAGACACAGGCGGTGTTTCTTCTGATGAAGAAGCCAAGGTGCCGACTGAAGCGGAGTTGCAGTCTAGAATAGAAGAGCTTGAACGGGAAAAACAGGAGTTAATGGGCAGGTTGCTACGGCTGCAAGCTGATTTTGACAATTACCGCAAAAGGATGCGCGCGGAAAAAGAGCTTTTGGAAGAAAACGCAAACTTTAATCTCATTCAGAAACTGTTGCCGGTGGTGGATAACCTGGAGAGAGCCTCCCTATCTTCCACAGAAGCGAATGAGGCAGTAGTTGAAGGGGTGGCTATGATTACCAGGCAGTTTTTGGAAATCCTTAAAAAAGAGGGTGTCGAACCCATGGACTGCCAGGGAAAACCCTTTGATCCCAATTACCATGAAGCCGTCGTTCAGGAGAAAAATCCGGACTATAGTCCTGGAACTGTTATCGAAGAAATACAAAAGGGATACTTTATGAAAGATAGGGTTTTGCGAATAAGTATGGTTAAGGTTTCCGGAGAATGAAAGAACCGCTGAAAAACTGTACCGGAACATTGTCACCTTGTGCTTAAACAATTTAATAAGGAGGGTTTAAAATGTCAAAAGTAGTAGGTATTGACCTGGGAACGACCAACTCTGTCATTGCCGTCCTGGTAGGCGGAGAGCCTGAGATTATCCCCAACGCGGAAGGTAGCAGGCTGACTTCTTCTGTTGTTGCTTTTACAAAAGAGGGAGAGAGGATTGTCGGACAGGTAGCCAGGCGGCAGGCAATAACCAACCCCGATCGCACCATTTCTTCAATAAAAAGAGAAATGGGTTCAAACTACAAAGTTGAAATTGACGGCAAGAAATACACTCCGCAGGAAATTTCGGCGATGATCCTGCAAAAACTCAAGACGGACGCGGAAAGTTACCTTGGAGAAAAAGTTGACAAGGCAGTCATTACAGTGCCGGCTTACTTTAGTGACAGTCAAAGGCAGGCCACCAAGGATGCCGGGAAAATAGCCGGCTTGGAGGTGCTGCGCATTATCAACGAACCGACAGCCGCGGCACTGGCTTACGGATTGGATAAAGGAGAAGATCATACCATTCTCGTTTACGATTTGGGCGGAGGAACATTTGATGTTTCTATTCTTGAACTCGGTGATGGGGTTTTTGAGGTAAAGTCAACCAGCGGGAATAACCGCCTGGGCGGGGATGATTTTGACCAGAGGATTACTGATTATTTAATATCTGAATTTAAAAAGGACACAGGCATTGATTTAGAAAAAGATCGTATGGCCATGCAGCGCTTAAAAGACGCCGCGGAAAAAGCAAAGATTGAACTGTCTACAGTAACAAGCACCAACATTAACCTTCCCTTTATTACTGCTACCGCGGACGGTCCCAAGCACCTGGATATTACTCTGACGAGGGCAAAATTTGAAGAATTGATTTCTGATCTGGTCGACAAAACGGTAGAACCCATCAAACGGGCCCTTTCCGATGCCGGGTTGCAGCCTTCCGATATTGACCGGGTGCTCCTGGTCGGAGGTTCAACAAGAGTACCCCTTGTGCAGAAGGTTATTAAAGATGTCCTTGGCAAGGAGCCGCACAAGGGGGTAAACCCTGATGAAGTAGTCTCCATGGGTGCCGCTATTCAGGCAGGCGTTCTTTCAGGGGAAGTAAAAGATGTTTTGCTTCTCGATGTAACGCCGCTTTCACTTGGAATTGAAACGCTTGGAGGAGTTTTTACCAAAATTATTGAACGGAACACGACGATTCCCACTTCAAAAAAACAAATTTTTTCTACCGCTGCAGACAACCAGACCAGCGTGGAGATCCATGTGCTGCAAGGGGAGCGTCCCATGGCAGCAGATAACAAGACCCTTGGGCGCTTTATACTCGACGGGATCCCTCCGGCCCCGCGCGGTGTACCGCAAATTGAAGTTTCCTTTGATATTGATGCAAACGGAATTGTGAATGTATCTGCCAAGGACCTGGGTACCGGGAAGGAGCAAAAGGTAACCATTACCGCTTCATCAGGCCTTTCCAACGAGGAAATTGAAGAAATGGTAAGACAGTCCAAGCAGTATGCCGAAGAAGACAAAAAACGCAGGGAGTTGGCTGATGCGAAAAACCAGGCTGATTCTCTTATTTACTCCGCGGAAAAGACTATGCGGGAGCTCGGTGATAAGATTACCGGCGACAAGAAGGCCAAACTGGAGAAAGCGATCCAGGAACTCAGGGATGCTGCGAGCGGCAATGATCTTTCCAGGATTAAATCGGCAACAGATTCACTGAATTCCAGCCTTCACGAGGTATCTTCCCTTCTCTATGAGCAGGTAAAACAGCAAGCAGGCGGACAAAATGCCGGCCCGGGAGGAACGTCAGGCGCAGGAAAACAGGATGATGTGGTTGATGCTGATTACGAAGTCGTTGATGACGACGATAAAAAATAAAGAGATAGAAATATATAAGGCTGTATAAAAAGGGTGGGCTAATAATGGCGAAGAGGGACTATTATGAAGTACTAGGCGTCAGCAGGGAGGCCGGGCCTGAAGAGATAAAGAAAGCTTACAGGAGATTGGCCCGGCAGTACCACCCCGATTTAAACCCGGGCAACAAGGAAACGGAAGAAAAATTTAAAGAAATACAAGAAGCTTATGATGTACTCTCCGACCCCCAGAAAAGAGCAACCTATGACCGTTTTGGCCACCAGGAGGAAGTTTTTCAGGGTTTTGGCGGATTTGACGGCATGCGGGGGTTTACTTCAGGGATTGAGGATATTTTTGATGCCTTTTTCGGAGGCGGCTTTTCTACCGGTCGGCGCAGGTCGGAATCCGGGCCCAAGCGGGGAGCTGATCTGCGGTATGACCTTGAAATTACTCTGGAAGAGGCTGTAAAGGGGAAAAATACCTTCATTCGGCTTCATCGCCTGGAGCATTGCCCGGAATGCGGCGGCAGCGGTGCAAAAGACGGTTCATCCCCTGTAACCTGTCAGGCCTGTAACGGGACGGGACAGCAGCAATTTGTTAGGAATACTGCTTTCGGCAGTTTTGTCAGCGTTAAAACCTGTACAGCCTGCCATGGGGAGGGGCGCATTATTAAAGAACCCTGTCCTATGTGCCGGGGAGAGGGAAGAGTAAGCCGGGAAAGAAAGATTGAGGTAAAATTGCCGGCAGGGCTGGATAACGGAACAAAAATTAGAATGGCCGGCGAAGGGGAAGCCGGAACGAAAGGCGGCCCTCCGGGAGATCTCTATATTGTTATTTTCGTTCGTCCCCATGAGTTTTTTACGCGCCAGGGCAATGATCTGCTCTGCGAGGTACCCATCAGTTTCGTTCATGCAGCTTTGGGGGGCGAAATTGAAATTCCAACTATTGACGGCAGAACGACATTGCGTATTCCTGAGGGTACCCAGCCGGATACCGTTTTACGTTTAAAGGGCAAAGGAGTTCCAAATGTCCGGGGCTTTGGAAAAGGTGATCAACTGGTTAAAATAAAGGTTGAGATCCCAAGGCGCCTTAACACAAAACAGAAGAAACTGCTGCGCGATTTTGCCCTGGCAAGCGGCTTAGATATTTCAGCAAGCCAGGATAAAGGGTTCATTCATCGTTTCAAAGATACCTTGGGCGGAAAATAACCATGGCTGTAGGATTTGACGTTAGTTACTGAAGGGGAATATTTGGGGGCGCAGATGGTACCTTGGTTTTTTGTGTCAACTGAAGCATTGCAACAGCAAACGGTTTTTCTTCCCCCGGAGGTGCTTCACCATCTGAATGTTCTTCGCCTACAAAAAGGCGATCTAATTGTTTTGTCGGATGGAAACGGAAACGCTTTTAAGGCGAGTCTTACCGGTCTGGAAGCTTCAAAGGGGGAAGCTGTGATCCTGGGCGAGGCGCTTCCTACAAATGAGCCTTTGCTGCAGATAACCCTTTTCCCCGGGATTACTAAAGGAGAAAAGATGGAACATGTTATCCGCCATTCCGTTGAACTCGGGGTAAAGAAGATTGTGCCCGTTATCTCGAAAAGATCTATTGTCAGGCTTTCCCGGCAAAAAAAAGACGAAAAAAGCAGGCGCTGGCAAAAAATTGCCCGGTCTGCGGCGGGGCAGTGCCGCAGGAGCTTTATTCCTTCCGTTGCACTGCCTCTGGAATTTGATGAAATGCTGGACTACTGGCGAAAGGAGAAGTTCGAGGCCATTATTGTTCCCTGGGAAGAGGAAAAAATTGCCGGTTTGCACCGGACCCTGGAGGCCTTTCCAAAGGGACTAAAGAAAGTAGGGGTTTTTACCGGACCGGAAGGCGGAATTTCCCCGGAGGAAATGGAGCAGATGCGAAAAATTCCGGGGGTGTATGCCGTAAGCCTAGGTCCCCGGATATTGAGGGCAGAAACAGCCCCTCTGGCTGTTCTCTCCGTTCTTATGTGCCACTTCGATTGGTGAAAGGGGTTATTTTTTGAACAGGCTTTCTAAGCAACAATATAAAACCGCGGTTTATACGCTGGGCTGTAAGGTGAACTATTTTGAATCAGAGGCTTTAAAAGAGCAATTTCGCCGGTATGGTTTCAGTGTTGTTGAAGGCGGGGAAAAAGCCGATATTTATGTGGTTAATTCTTGTGCGGTTACCCATCAGGCAGCCCGGAAATCCAGGCAGCTTGTTCGCAAACTTAAAAAGTTTAACCCTGAAGCTTTAATAGTTTTAGTCGGGTGTTACCCGCAGGCTGACCCGGAGGAAGCAACCTTGCTTCCGGAGGTGGATCTTTTTATAGGTACCGGAGAAAAGCTGCTCTTGCCCGAACTGGTTAAAAGAAAATTAACCGGGGAAAAGGAAAAAAATAAGATCCGGCCTTACCTGGAGGATACAAAAGAAGTTTTTGAAGATATGCCCTGGACTCCCGAGCAGGGGAGAACCAGGGCCTTTTTAAAGATCCAGGACGGGTGCCGTCAGTTTTGCACGTATTGCATCATTCCTTTGGCCAGAGGACCTCTTCGCAGCCTTGCACCGGAACGGGGAATGTACTATCTTCGGGAAATTGGACGGAGCGGTTTTAAGGAGGTTGTTCTCACAGGGATTCACCTGGGGCTTTACGGTATTGATCTTGCTCACCCGGTAAATTTAACTTCATTCCTCAAGAAGGCTGTTACAGTGGAGGGTATCGAAAGGATACGCCTGAGCTCCCTGGAGCCTGCGGATATTACGGAGGAATTGATCGAGACCATTCGCCGGAATGAGAAAATTTGCCGGCATCTTCATATTCCGCTGCAAAGCGGGGACGATACTGTTTTGCAAAGGATGGGGCGTCCCTATAACACAGATTATTTTCGCAAGCTGTTAAACAGGCTGTACAGTGAAATTCCCGATCTGGCTGTGAGCACAGATGTAATGGTGGGCTTCCCCGGAGAGGACGGGGACAAATTCCGGCGAAGTCTGGAATTTGTCCAGAGCTCAGCTTTCAGCCGTCTTCATGTTTTTAAATATTCCCCCCGCAAAGGAACCAGGGCTGCGGAAATGACTCCGCAAGTTCAGGAGAAAGAGAAGGAAAGGCGGAGTAAAGAAATGATCCGGTTGGGGAAAAAACTTTCCCGTTCTTTCCAGGATACTTTTTTAGGCCGTACTCTTCCCGTATTATTGGAAAAAGAGGAAAAAAATTTGCAGGGAACAGTGTTCTGGGAAGGTCTGACCTCCAATTATCTCCGCACCAGAGTAAAGATGCCCGAAGGAAACTGGAAGGGGAAAATGGTAAATGTTCTCCTTGAAGAGAGTTTGGAGGGTTTTTTGAAGGGACGGCGCATAGAGTAAAATTTCTTCTCCTTAGCGGGCAAGAAATTGGTCATATCTGTATTCTCCCCTGCATAAGATCAATGAAGAAAGTCCATGATGGGGGGAGAGTAATGAAAAGAAAAAGCAAATTTTTTGTTTTCGAAGCCCGGCGGCTGGTTCCATTATTGTTTTTGCTTGTTTTATTGCTAGGATTGACGGTTTATGATAACTTTTTCCGCGTGAGAACAACGACGGGCCCGGTTGAGCTGGACGAAGGCCTGGCCTTTACCACGACGGATTGGGGTGAAATTTCTCCACCTGCATCTTTTACTGTTGTTGGCGACTATGACGAATGGATCAGGGTTTCCGGTGAATTGGGGCTAAACCTTCCCGATTATCCCTTTAATGCAGCGGAGGAAGTCGCCGTGTTTGCCGTTAATGGGGAAATCCAGCGCATGGATGTTCTTCCCCGGCCTGATGAAGTGGGAATTCAAGTGCTGGTAGAGCCGATGGATAAACACTTTCATGTTGTTACGGTGGCTCGCCAGGCAGTTGACCATGAGAATGCTGTTTGGGAATTTGTCGACAATCAGGGCCAAGTCTTAAGCAGGATTACACCGTTCTGGCAGAAGAACGGGGAACCCGGACAGGAAGAGTTGCAAGAAGAGGAAGAGGAAGAAAAAGTTGTCAAGTGAACTTTAGTAACTGGTAGTTAAGGGTAATAATTGCCGTGATTATGAATAAGGAAAGGTAAGAATAAATGTAAAATCTTAAGTAAACGGTTTTGCTGTCTTTGTTACTTGTTTTTATGCAGAACCGTTTTGACCTTTTTCGTTTTCAACCTGCTCCCATATTTCCGAGGACAAAATATCCTGCATAGCCTCGCTGATAATTTTTTGAATGTCAGTGAGGATAATGCTGAATTTATATTCCGCTTCCAGATATTCTTTGACAACAAGGTTGAGATTAGCAACTTCCAGCAGGCGGGAGAGTTGCTTTTCCTGTTCCGGGGCTATCTCAATGCCGGAAATTTTTTGCTTTTGCATGTTCCACTGGATCTTGCGAAGGTCGCTAATCATTTTTTTTGCATCGCTGTCCTCCTGCAATTTTTCCTTTGCTGCTTTAAAATTCTTATACTCAGGAGAGGATTTGATCGCTTTAACCAGGGCATGCGCACAATCATAAATGTTCATTTTAATTGCCTCCTAGGTTTCATATGATGTTGAAATCAGCGAGGATTAGCTGTCAGGTATTTTCCGGCCTTCTCCTCGATGAAACCCTTAATTTTAAGGGCTGCCTCCAGTGGACTCCTGCTGTCAACTTCCAAAATAAAAGAAGTATTTTCCGGTTTTGAATCTTTGTAAAGCCGGTCATAATATGTGCTGCAAAGTCCGGCAACGAGTTCCGGAAATTTTTTTTCTCTTGCCAGGGAAATGAACTGTTCTGCTGTCCCTTTGAGGTATTTTTTCAGCGATTGGATTGCTCTTATTACTGCTTCTATTTCTTCTTCCGTGCGCGGGGTATACTCCTGCAGCAGTCTTTCGACCCGGTTTGCCAGGGGAGATTTCAAAAGTATATGGTTTCCGTTAAGAATGCCCTGGTAGAGAAAATCCGGCAAATGGATGGAGCCGATTCTTTTTCCTTCCCCTTCAACAATAAGATATTCGGAGTTTTTTAATTCCTCCAGACGGTTCCAGAGGAGGCTGTCGAAGTCTTTTTGGTATCTTGGTTTGGGAAGGCCCAGGTGACCAAAGGCGGATCCCCTATGGCCGGCCAACGCTTCCAGGTCAAGAACCGGACAACCCAAGCTGCCCATTATCTTTAGCACTTCTGTTTTACCGGTACCGGTAAGTCCGTTTAAGACAAAAAGGGGCATTGTAAGTTTGTACCCATTCAGACGGTCGAGGATAAAGCGTCTGTATGCCTTATACCCCCCTTCCAGCCGGTAGATGGGAAAATCCATAATTTCTGCCAGAAGAGCGTGTAAGCTTTTGCTGCGCATCCCCCCCCGCCAACAGTAAAGGACGGGTACTCCCTGACGGCTGATCTTTTCAATCTGTCCGGTTATCTCCGGAAGTTTGGGGGAGACAAAAGAAATTCCTTTAAGGCGGGCTTTTTGTTGATTCTGGCTGTATAACAATCCGATCATTTCCCGTTCCTGGTCGTCAAGAAGGGGAATGTTAACTGATCCCGGAATAGAACCTCTGGAAAATTCCGAAGGAGAGCGCAGATCAATAAATACCGGATTGTTTAATTTTAGAGCTTCTTGAAAAGAAATTGCTTTAAACAAATTTTGTGCACATCCTTAAGAAAAAGCCGTCTTTCAAAGAGAAGTCTCTTAATGAAATATTATATCAAAATTTACGCAAAGATAAAATCAGTGGTATAATAGAATCATTATAACAATAACAGGAGGAATTTTTGTGGAAGATTGTATTTTTTGTAAGATTATCAGAAAGGAGATCCCAACCGAGCTTGTCTACGAAGATGAAAAGGTGATCGCATTTAACGATATCAATCCTGAGGCGCCGGTACATATCTTGATTATTCCCAAAGAACATATTCCTACTTTAAATGATATTGGACCGGAGCAAAAAAACCTGATGGGACATATACTTTGGACAATAAAAGAGATTGCCCGCATGAAAAACCTGCAGGAAAGCGGTTATCGAATCTTGACAAATTGCGGAACCGGGGCCGGACAGGTTGTTTTTCACCTTCATTTTCATCTGCTGGGAGGCAAACGCTTCGAATAAAGTTTTATTGTAACTGCTAAAGAGGTTAATGTATAAGTAAAGTTGCGGGGACGGTTCGAGCGTCTCCGTAGCGAAGCGAAGACTTGGGGACATTCCTCTGCAATCGCTGTAACAGATTATCTCTTAGACTAAGCAGTTACTTTTAATCTTTAATTTTCCGGTATGTTTCTTTTATTTTTTTTGTCCTGGAATTTAGCTTTTCCTTTCGTTGACAGAGTAGATAGCGAGAAGGTATAATAAGCTGAAGGATTAGGTTACAGGCTGCGGTTTTTTGGATTTGAGGTTTGGGCGAGGGGAGGGATAGAGTTGACGGAAGTGAAAGTTGGGAAAAATGAGAGTTTGGATAGTGCCCTTCGGCGTTTTAAGAAACAGTGTGCTCGGACAGGCATACTTTCGGAAGTTCGGAAAAGGGAACACTATGAAAAACCGAGCGTAAGGCGCAAGAAAAAAGCAGAAGCTGCCCGCAAAAAAAGGAGATTTTACAGATAAATTGCGCTGTTTAATACAGAGATTGCTGGAAATAAGGAAATTGAAATAATAAAGATAAAGACATCTTTTACATCCCCCTGTAATTAAGCAATTTGCCGGTTCAGGGGGATGTCGGCCATTAAGGGGGTGTGTTTTTGAGCTTGAGAAGCAAATGTTTTTTCTTACTCTTGTGCATCTTCGTCTTCTTGGGAACCGGAGTGCCGGCTGCTTCGGCGGGTACGGTTTTTACCATACCTGTGGAAGACGAGATTGGGCCGGGCTGGCTTCAGTTCCTGGAACGCTCCTTAAAAGAGGCGGAGAATAAAGGGGCGGCAGCCGTAATTTTGGAGTTTGACACCCCGGGAGGATATGTTGATACGGCATTGGAAGCCCGTAAGTTGCTCGATAAAGTTCCATATCCCGTTTATGCTTTTGTGAACCCGCGCGCCCTTTCCGCGGGAGCTTATCTGGCCCTTTCCGCGGACAAACTTTTTATGGCTCCGGGTTCGACGATTGGAGCCGCTGAGGTAAGAGTGCTCGGCAGTACTCAACCCGCTGACGAAAAAGTTCTTTCCACCTGGGAGGGAGAAATGAGAGCTATGGCGGAGAGGCGGGGGAGGGATCCCGAGCTGGCCGCAGCCATGGTTCGCAGAGAAATTGTTATCGAAGGGGTTGTGGGCAAAGATAAGCTTTTGACCCTGACAGCAAAGAATGCCGAAGATTTAAACTTCAGTGACGGAACTGTTGATACGGCCGCCGAACTGCTGGAGCTTACGGGTTTAAAGAACGGGGAGGTCGTTTCCCTGGCTCCGTCAACATGGGATAGGATAGGCGGTTGGTTGATCAAGCCTGTCGTAGCTACCGGCATTTTGACTTTGGCTTTTATTTTTCTAATCGTTGAGGTTCTTACTGCTGGTTTTGGGCTTGCCGGCCTGTTAAGCATCCTTTGCTTTGGCCTGTATTTCGGCGGGCATTTTTTTGCAGGGGTTAGCGGCTGGCCTGCTGTTTTTCTCTTTGTCCTGGGAATCGTTTTGCTTCTGGTGGAAGCTTTTATTCCCGGTTTCGGGGTTTTTGGCATAGGAGGGTTGGCGGCTGTTATTGTTTCAATTGTGCTTTCTTCCGTATCTGCAGCGGCAGGTTTGCGGGCACTTCTTTATTCGTTTTTTCTTTCAGGGATTGTGGGGTACCTTGCGTTTAAATATTTCCAGCGCAAAGGGATTCTCAGGCGTTTTATCCATCTGGATGCTTCGACAAGGGAACTCGGCTACCGCTCATCGCAGGATTTTTCTTCCTTGCAGGGGAAGCGGGGTCTGGTCGTTACACCCCTTAGGCCTGCGGGAATTATTGAGCTGGAAGGCTCCAGACTTGATGTGGTAAGTGAAGGCGCTTTTATTAACACAGGTGAATCTGTGGAGATAGTTAAAGTGGAGGGGAACCGCATTGTGGTCCGCTCCGTCAAGAAAGGAGAATAAAAATGGGTGAGCTTTTACCTCTTTTGTTTCTGCTTGTACTGGTTGTTATCGTTTTTTCCGTGATATTTAGTTTTATTCCCCTCAGATTGTGGATCGCCGCTTTAGCGGCAGGGGTACCGGTTGGTATTATTACCCTTATCGGAATGCGCCTGCGCAGGGTTATTCCGTCAAAGGTCGTCGAGCCCTTGATTAAGGCAACAAAAGCGGGGTTGCAGTTGAATGTGAACAAGTTGGAAGGGCATTATCTGGCCGGCGGAAATGTGGATAGAGTTGTCAATGCACTGATCGCTGCCCAGCGTGCCGATATCGAGCTGGGGTTTGAAAGGGCGGCGGCTATTGATCTTGCCGGCCGGAATGTCCTGCAGGCGGTGCAGATGAGCGTAAACCCCAGAGTAATTGAAACGCCTGTTGTTGCTGCTGTTGCCAAGGATGGTATTGAAGTAAAAGCCCGGGCCAGGGTAACGGTTAGAGCAAATATTGATCGCCTGGTTGGCGGGGCCGGGGAGGAAACGATTATTGCCCGGGTTGGCGAAGGGATCGTTACAACAATTGGCTCTTCCACCGATCATAAACAGGTGCTGGAAAATCCCGATAATATTTCTCAAACGGTTCTGAACAAGGGCCTTGATGCCGGGACGGCCTTTGAAATTCTTTCCATTGATATTGCTGATGTTGATGTTGGGAAAAATATCGGCGCGCAGCTGCAGACCGACCAGGCTGAAGCTGACAAACGTATTGCTCAGGCCAAGGCAGAAGAAAGGCGCGCTATGGCTGTAGCCAGGGAACAAGAGATGAAAGCGGCAGTACAGGAAATGCGGGCCAAGGTTGTTGAGGCCGAAGCAGAAGTTCCCAGGGCTCTCGCCCAGGCGTTGCGAGAAGGCAAACTGGGAGTAATGGATTATTATAATCTGCAGAATATCTTTGCGGATACGCAGATGAGGGAATCCATTTCCAAAATGGGCAAACCCGCGAATCCGGAAGAACCAAAGAAATGAAAACAGCGCTGAAGAAGATCTAAAACAAGTTGGCCGGCAGGCAAAGGAGAAGCTTATCTTCTTATAATACTGTTTGTCCTGGCCTGCCGGCTTTCCGGCTTCTAACTTCCGGATTAAAGGAGGTGTTTTACCCTGGAATCCATTATCGTTTTGATTATTTTTATAATTCTCTCCTCCCTTATCCGCTCTTTTTCCGGGGCTGCGCGAAAGACGGGAAGAAGAGCCCGGGAAATAGTCACCCTTCCGGAATTTCCGGAAAACTTGCCGGAGGATTATTCCGAGCCGGAGGGACTGTATTTGCCCGAATTGGAAGAGACTTTCCAGCCTCCGGCTCCTGTTTACAGGGAGAAGAACCTGCAGGATGAAGAACCATCAGGAAAGATCATGCGACCTGAGCCCCGCCCGGTACAGCGTCCGGTTATGGCAAAGGAGGAAGAAAAAACCGGGCAATTTGTTTTAAAGATGCATGACTCAGACCTGGAAGAGCTGCTTTACGGCGAAAATCTTCCACTAGCCGTTATTTCCGCGGTGGTGCTATCCCCTCCACGGGCAAAAAGGCACTTTCGCTCAAACTTATAATTGCCCCGGGGCATTCATAATCCCATAATTTGCACATAAAATTGTAAAGAGGATATTTGAAGCTTTTTACTGGGGGAGATATCTTTGAAGCGGAAAGAACCCGGGGAAGGGAGAAAAAAATGGCGGGAAACAGTGGCGGATTTTTTCGAACTTCCTCGGGAACTTTTATTTAATTTGCCCCGGGTCACAATAATTGGAAATATCCATTTCTATCTGGAGAATTATGGAGGAATTATTGAGTACAGCGAAGATCTTGTGCGTTTGAAGGTTAAAGAAGGTGAAATAATAATAAAAGGAAAAAACCTTTCCATTAAAAATTTTTATGCTGAAGATATTTTTATTGAAGGAAAAATACAATCAATAGAATACCAGTAATCTTAACAGGCAGCAGCAGAACCAGTCAGTCCAGGAATCGCCGCCCTAAGAGCCGGAATGAACGTCTATTAGATTTTTCCGGAAGGTGATTCAAATTTCTCTTTTGCCGCGAGGGGGGCTTTTCCCCGGATATCTGCTTATTTTAATTAAGGGCCGCGGAATAGCCCGGTTGATGAACCTGACTGTAAGGGAGGGCATTTACTTTTGGGATCTTCATTCCCTGGGCGACGCTATCAGAGTAAAAGTTGCCCCCAGGGATTTTAAAAAACTTCGTCCGCTTCTGCGAAAAACAGGTTGCCGCGTTCATATTCTGGAGAAAAAAGGCGGTTTTCTGCTCGTATTAACAGGAAGACGCCGCAGGGGCCTGATCCTGGGCCTCATTGTTTTCTGTTGCCTGCTCTACTTCCTTTCCTCTTTTATCTGGAATATCAGCATTACGGGCAATGAGGCGGTCAGCAAAAATGAAATTTTGCGATCCCTTGAAAAATTTGGAGTGGTAAAAGGGATTTTAAAAAGACAGCTGGATCTTGCCAGGCTGGAAAAGGATCTCCTCCTGGATATAGAAGAATTAAGCTGGGTTGGCGCACGTGTACGGGGGGTTTACCTTGAAATACAGGTCGTTGAACGCCACAGAGAACCGGAAGATTTGCAAGATGCGTTCGATCTGGTCGCTGCCAAAGACGGATTGGTTGTGGATATCCTTGTTTTAGCCGGAGAAGCGGCCGTAAAGCCGGGTGAAACCGTCCAGAAAGGGCAGTTGCTAATTTCAGGGACTATAGGCACAGATCTTGACGCGGAGCCTCAGGAAAGCGAGAATGTACCCGGAAGCAGGATAAAAGCCAGGGGAATGGTCGAAGCCCTGGTCTGGTACGAAGCTTTTGCGGAGGTTCCCCTTTATGTAGTGGAGAAGACAAAGAGCGGCAATGTTGCCCATTCCCTTTCCTTCGTGGTAAACAACCAAAACTATCGTTTTTGGGGAACAAAGGATGCGCCTTACCGGAATTATGAGATGGAAGAAATAAGGCATTCGCTAGTATGGAGGAATCTACGTTTTCCTGTCGAACTAGTAACAAAAAGATACTGGGAATTAAATGTCGAGATAAAAACTATTTCCCCGTGGGAGGCCTTGCAGGAAGCCAGAAATCAAGCCCTACAGGAAGTAAACCTTCAGCTTCCTCGCGGGGGGGCATCTATTCAAAAAAGATATGTGGATGATTATTATTTTTGGGAATTGGGAACCGTGGGCGCCCGTGTTATGATAGAAACACTGGAGGACATTGCCGTTCCGCTAAATCCAATTAATACGGAACCGGGGAGTGATGTTGCTTCTTGATTGAAAAACAGGTAGAGTCCAAAGTTTTTTTACAGGATACCGATGAGATATTTACCTTGCTGGGAAAATTTGATGAACACATTTCTCTTATTGAGGATAACTTTGCCGTCAGGATTATCCCCAGAGGCAACGAGCTATTGATTCAAGGCGGGAAAGAAGAAGTAGAGGCGGTTTTTACCTTTTTACAGGAGCTTTTGGCGTTGATTCGCAAAGGTCACCTTTTAACAACTCAAGAATTTCTTTACGGGTTAAAATTGGCCAGGCGAGGAGAAGCTCAGGAAATAAAAAATATCTTTAATGATCTTGTTGTCGTGACTGAAAGAGGGAAGCATATTTTACCGAAAACTTTGGGGCAGAAAAAGTATGTTGAATCCCTCAGGCGCCATGACATTGTTTTTGGCATCGGTCCGGCGGGAACGGGTAAAACATACCTGGCGCTGGCAATGGCTGTTTCCGCTTTAAAAAACAAGGTTGTTCAACGCCTGGTTTTAACAAGACCGGCAGTTGAGGCGGGTGAACATCTGGGCTTCTTGCCCGGCGATCTTCAGGATAAAGTAGATCCATACTTGAGGCCCCTTTACGATGCCCTCTATGACATTATGGGGGTGGAAAACTTTTTAAAAAACAGGGAAAAGGGTATTATTGAAGTAGCTCCCCTGGCGTATATGCGGGGCAGGACTCTGGACGATTCTTTCATTATTCTCGATGAAGCTCAGAATACCACTTCCGAACAGATGAAAATGTTTTTAACCCGTATGGGTTTTGGCTCCAAAGTTGTTGTCACGGGAGATATCACTCAGGTTGATTTGCCCCGGGGGAAATATTCGGGGTTGCTCGAAGTTATGGAAATTCTTAAAAAAGTTAAGGAAATCTCCTTTGTTTATCTTACAGATGACGATGTTGTTCGCCATACCCTGGTGCAAAAAATAATTCAGGCTTATGAGCAGTATTCGAAGGAATCAAGACCAGAGCAGGACTTCCAAAATGCTGAGAGGCGAAATTAAGAACCATGGTATTTTTCTCTAAGTTTGGCAAAATGATAAAAATACCGCTTTCCCTGGCAAAGAACGCGCAAGGACAAAAAATTATTTTGGGAGTCGGTGTTTTCTTAATTATTTATTTCTTTCTTCTTTTTTCCATTGTTCCCCTCGGCATATCCGTAGAACTCGGCAAACCGAGCCCAAAAACCGTTTATGCACCGAGGGAGGTTATTGATTATTATTCCACGAATAAACTCCGCGAAGAAGCCGCCATGGCTGTAGGTGAAGCTTTTGATTATGATTCCTCGGTCTTGAAAGAAGGAAGGGACGTTATTAATCATTTTTTCCAGCAAGCCAGAGAAATTAAAGGCATGACGGATTTAAGCGATCAAGAAAAAGCAGTTCTTTTTCGGGAAAAAATTAATAACAGTTCCATGCCTGAAGAATCAATCATCGCCATTCTAAAACAAAGCGAGGGTGACCTGGACGAGCTGCAGGCAAGGGTCGAGGAGATCTTCCGGGAAATAACGACGCAGGGTATAAAGGAAAACGGAGAGCAAGCAGCGCTAAGACAAGCCTTTCAAGATATTAGTTTGCTGTCTTTTCAATCCGAAATCAGGCAGGGAATGGAAATGCTCCTTTATCCTTTGCTGCGGCCGAATATGATCTATAACGCGGAAGTAACCGAAGCCAACCGGGAACTGGCCCGGCAGTCCCAGGAGCCGGTAAAAATATTAAAAAACTCGTTAATTGTCCAGGAGGGCGAAAAGGTAACGGAAAAACATATTGCACAGCTCGAAGCCCTGGGCCTCTTGGGACCGCGGATATATGCCAGCGGGTATATAGGACTATTTTTTGCACTGGCGATTCTTTACGTTGTGGTAGCGCTCTACCTTTTTCTCTTTCACAGCGATATCTGGAACAACACAACCCTGCTGACATTGCTCAGTTTAATTGTTGTTCTAACCTTGGTTTTCGGGCTGGCGGGTCGATATTTTTCCGGGTACTTAATCTCCACGGCCATGGGCGGGATTCTTATGACGGTTCTTTTTAGTTCCCGTCTTGCCATTTTCATGAATATCGTTCTGTCCCTTTTGTTAGGCTTTATTGTAGACGGGGAGTTTACTTTCATTGTTATTACCCTTTTGGGAGGCCTGGTGGCCATATATAGCGTTTCCCACCTGCAACGGCGTTTCGACCTGACCAAAGCAGGAATTTATGTTGCAGCCGTTAATATGGTCCTGATCATTGCATTATTTCTTCTTTTTAAAGGCTTTCAACTGCAGTACGAGTATCTCAGGGAATTTAGCGTGAGCGTGCTGGCCGGGATCGGCAGCGGCCTTTTTTCCGCGATTATGGCTATTGGCCTGCTTCCTTTTCTGGAAAGCGCCTTTGGCCTGACAACCGCGATAACCCTCCTTGAACTGGCTGACCCCGGGCGTCCCCTTTTGCGCAAACTCCTTATGGAGACCCCGGGAACATATCATCACAGCATTATGGTGGGAAACCTTGCTGAGGCTGCCGCGGAGGCAATTCACGCTGATCCCCTCCTCTCAAGAGTTGCTGCCTTTTATCATGATATCGGGAAAATTAAACGGCCTTACTTTTTTGTTGAAAATCAGTTTGCCGGTGAAAATCCCCATAACAAGATTTCTCCTAATTTAAGCGCGCTGATCATTCGTTCCCATGTCAAGGACGGCCTGGAGTTCGCCAAAGAAGCGAAACTACCTTTACCTGTCCGGGAAATTTTGCAGCAGCATCATGGGACAACTTTAATTTCTTTCTTCTATCAGCAAGCCGTGAACAACTCAGAAAAGGATAAAAATACCCGTCTGCCTGAGGAAGATTTTCGTTACGAAGGACCCCGGCCTCAAACCAAAGAGGCGGCTATTCTTCTGCTGGCTGATTCCGTCGAGGCCGCGGTTCGGTCCCTCTCCCATCCCATGGCTCCGGGAAGAATTGAAAGCATGGTCCGCCGGATTATTAAAGAAAAACTCAATGACGGACAATTTGATGAAGCACCTTTAACTTTGAAAGATCTGGATAAAATTGGGGATACTTTTGTATATATTCTCACAGGGGTTTATCACCAACGGATTGAATACCCCGAGAAGGAGTTAAGGGCGGATCTGGAGAGGGTGAAACAAAAAAATGGCAATAATAGTTGATAATAGACAAGGGAAGGTGGTCGTTCCGGCAGAGCTTTTGTTGCTTTTGGAAAAAATTGGTGAGTTTATTTTGCAATCAGAAGGTTATCCGCCTACAAGTGAAGTTAGTATCGTCCTGACAGACAACAGCTATATCCAGGAGTTAAATTTTACTTACAGGGGTCTTGATTCACCTACGGATGTCCTTTCTTTTTGTCTTCGGGACGATGTACCGGAACAGTGCGACGATCATATTCTTGGGGATGTTGTGATCTCCATGGAGAGGGCAAGAGAACAAGCCCGGGAGTATGGCCATTCCCTTCGGCGGGAGCTTGCTTTTTTAGCAGTACATGGTATGCTTCATCTGGTTGGCTACGACCACGAGACTTTGGAAGCGGAAGAGGTAATGAAGAAGAAACAGGATACAGTATTGAAACACTTTGCTCTATAATGATTGCTTACAGGATGGTGGGGATGAAACATAAAACTTTTGCCGGAAGCCTAAAAGATGCTTTCAAGGGGATTTTTTTTGTTATCCGTCATGAAAGAAATATGAGTTTTCACATCCTTGCCGCCGCATTAGCTCTCGCGGCATCTTTTTACTATAAAATAAACAGGATGGAATTTCTCTTTGTTATTACGGCAATTTTTCTGGTTATGATAACTGAAACGCTTAATACCGCGGTGGAAACGCTGGTAGATCTATATACTAGGGAGTATCATCCTCTGGCCGGGATTGCCAAGAAAGTAGCAGCAGGAGCGGTATTAGGCGCGGCTTTATTTGCTGTTGTGATTGCATGCCTGGTTTTTGGGGACAAACTATGGTAACCAAAAAACGAAATTCCGAATTATAAGGGGGGCGAAACGTGAAATCTGATTCCGGTTATCCGGTTGTAGACAACAAAATTATGATTTTATTTATTGCAGTGTTGATTCTTAATACTGTAATGGTCGGATTTAATTTTAATTTTATCTACTCCCGTTATTCGGATTCAAAGAAAGAAGTAGTTTATAAACAGTCCATAGCTGAGAATTTGCTGAATTATAGCAGGAAACTGGCCCAGGATCTTGAAGTCCAGGATAGACCTTCAGTACGGGAGGCGCTGGCTGGATTTAATTATGAGATCGCTTTGGCACAGGACAGCGATGAATTATCAAGGGTGATTTTTAACAGCGGCCGTCAATTGCAGGAAACCATTCTCAGGGAATGGGACGCTTTATTTCGGGAAAAGATTATTAATCTCATTAACCAGGATGAGAATCTTAAAAAAAGCACGGAAAAAATTCAGCTAACCTTGCGGGTTTCAAGTTCGGAAGGGGCTGTTTGCGAGCCCGAGTTATTGCATGAAGATACGCTGGCTGAAGTCAACAATCTTTATGCGGAAGGGGGAATGACCCAGGAACAGGTCTTTCGAATCGAGGTAGAAGAGGGGAGGAGCCGCATGCTTGTCCCGTACAACCCCTTGGATTATATCCAAGCGCTGACGGAGGAGCTTGATGCCCTGCGGGTAAGCTTGCACGAAGCCAGGGTTGCTTCAGGCTTTGCAGAAATGTCCGGTCCGGGAGTGCTTATTAAATTATATGATGCGCAAAACGGGTTTGAAACCAGCGATATTATCCACGATTCGGACGTCCGGGATATTGTCAACGAGCTTTTTGCAGCAGGAGCCAAAGGCGTGGCGGTGGGCGGACAGCGCCTTATTGCCACCTCCCCCATACGCTGTGTCGGGCCTGTAATTAGGGTGAACCAAAAGGAAATATCAGCAAACCCAATTATTATTGAAGCTGTAGGCGAACCGGAGGTTCTTTCCAGCGGCCTGGATATCATCCGTTTTTCACTGGAGTTTCACCGGAATTTTCGAATCGAATTGGAGGAAAAAGGAAACATTGTTTTGCCTCCATACAGGAGCTAGGATAAAAATGAACAGAGACGAAGAAAAACTTTTACAGGCGGCTACAAAGGCGCTGCCCCTCGCTTACGCACCTTATTCAAACTACAAAGTGGCCGCGGCCATTCTGACCAACGAGGGAAAAATATTTACAGGAGTAAATGTGGAAAACGCTTCCTATAGCCTAACTATTTGTGCGGAAAGAGCAGCCTTGTTTTCTGCTGTTTCCGCAGGGTACCGCTCTTTTTCACATCTTGTCGTTATATCGGAGGGTAATGGTTTTATGCCCTATCCGTGCGGGGCCTGCCGCCAAGTGCTGATGGAATTTTCTCCTGATCTGAAGATAATTGTGGCAGGAGAAACGGGGAATATTATGCGTACCTCTTTGGCAGAGCTGTTGCCTTATTCTTTTAAACAGGCTTAAATCAACCTTTGAAAGGGACGCTAGTTATGTTTGTATCAGGTTTTGTCTCTGTAGTAGGACGCCCAAATGTGGGAAAATCCACCTTGATTAACTCTTTTTTAGGCCAAAAAGTGCTGATTGTTTCTCCCAAGCCGCAGACAACTAGAGACCGGATTCAAGCTATCCTGACGACTGAAAAAGGCCAGATTATTTTTCTCGATACGCCCGGGATGCACAAGGCCAGGAATAAGCTTGGCGATTATATGGTCAGCTCTGCCACGAGTTCTTTAAAAGATGTTGATCTCATTCTTTTTGTCGTGGATGCATCTGTATCGCCCGGCCCCGGAGATGCACATATTGCCGGAATCTTAAGCAAAATTAAAACCCCGGTCTTTTTGGTGGCCAACAAGATAGACCTGTCCCGGGACGGATTTGCAGAAAAACAGCTTCCTTTTTACCGGGAAATCTTTAATTTTAAAGAGTTTTTTACCGTTTCAGCCCTGACAGGAGAAAATCTTGACCAATTATTGCACGGGATTATGGCCTCCATGCCCCCAGGCCCCTGCTATTTTCCCCCGGAAATGGTAACCGACCGCCCTGATAAATTTTTGGCAGGGGAGATAATACGCGAAAAAATTATTACCTGTACAAGGGAAGAAATTCCCCATTCGATTGCAGTGCTCATAAACCGGATGGAGCCCCGCGATGACGGACTGCTCGTTATCGAAGCCGTTGTTTTTGTGGAGAAGAAGTCGCAAAAAGGAATAATTATCGGAAAAGACGGGGCTATGCTCAAGAAGATCGGCACAATGGCAAGGGTTGAGCTGGAAAAATATTTCGGCAAACGCCTCTTTTTGGATATTTGGGTTAAAGTAAAAAAGGACTGGCGGCAAAAGGAAAGTGTACTGCGCCAGCTCGGTTATTTTAATTAATGCCTGCGGCTCCCGGCAAGTGATCTGGTGGTGCAAAATGCTGAAACTCGTAAAGACCAGGGCGCTGGTTCTAAGATCCTTCCGCTTTGGAGAGAAGGACAGGATTCTTACCCTTCTCTCTCCGGAACTTGGTAAAATAAGTGCCAAAGCTCCCGGTGCCTGCACGATTAAAAGTAAATTATCCGCAGGAGTTGAACCTCTGACCGTCGCCTCCTTTCTTCTGCACAGGGGTAAATCTATGTATACGGTTTCGCAGCTGGAAGTAAAGCAAACCAACGCCAAAGTAAGGGAAAGTATTTTTGACTATGCCCTGGGGCTATATCTTGCCGAGCTGGTGGAAAAAACAGTGGAGGAGGGAGAAGCTTGCCCGGCAATTTACAGACTTCTGGCGAACAGCTGGCATCTTCTAAATGAACAAAAAGGGGACAGGGAGATTTTAGCCCGCTGTTTTGAGCTGAAGATGCTTGACCTGCTGGGATACCGCCCGTATCTTGAGGGGTGTATTTTTTGCGGAAATATAAAGGGCCGTTTTTTTTGGAGCAAAAGCATTGGGGGCATTTTTTGTGAAACCTGTTCAAAGGACCGGGCCTGCTCTCCCTTATCCGGAGGGGCTCTGGCCTTCCTTCGGAGTTTTTTGTCCCTGCCAATTAGAAAAATTGCCAACATGCGTGCGCCCTTAGAGCAAAAAAAAGAGCTGGAGAAAATCCTGCAGGGCTATTTTAGCTACTGGACAGGTATCCACTCTTTTAAAACCCTTGATTTTTTGCGAAAAATTAACAATAAGGGGGATAATGAGCTGCATAAAATGCCAAACTAAAAAAGATTCGTAAATGAGGAAAGGATATTCTTGTGATGGGAATAACCCTGCTTTTCTTTTTCTTGACACCGGGACAACTTTTTGGTAATTTAAGAGCGAAATTAACGCTTGCCTTGAGGAACAAGGTTTTTTTAATTTCCAAGTAGGAGGCGGATTATGAACTTTCAGGAGTTAATTATCAAGCTCCAGAGCTTTTGGGCCAGGCAGGGGTGTTTGATCTGGCAGCCTTATGATGTGGAAAAAGGGGCCGGAACGATGAACCCTGCTACTTTTTTGCGCTCTTTGGGACATAAGCCCTGGAGAGTTGCTTATGTGGAACCTTCACGACGCCCCGCGGACGGCCGTTATGGGCAGAATCCCAACCGCCTTTACCAGCATCACCAGTACCAGGTTATTCTTAAACCTGCACCTGACGATGTTCAGGATCTTTATTTGGCCAGCCTGGCGGAGATCGGTATTGATCCAAAGGAGCACGATATTCGTTTTGTGGAAGATGACTGGGAATCTCCAACACTGGGCGCCTGGGGCCTGGGGTGGGAAGTGTGGCTCGATGGTATGGAGATTACCCAGTTTACTTATTTTCAGCAGGTTGGAGGCTTTGACCTTGCTTTAATTCCTGTTGAACTGACGTACGGATTGGAAAGAATAGCCATGTATGTTCAGGATTGCGACAATGTATTTGATTTGGAATACGTAAACGGCATTAAATATGGGGATGTTTTTCATAAGGCTGAAGAGGAGCATTCGCTCTATAGTTTTGAAGAGGCCGACCCTTTACTTATCCTGGAGTTATTTTCCCTTTATGAAAAAGAAGCAAAAAGGCTTCTGGGCAAAGCAATTGTTTTGCCTGCGTACGATTATATCTTAAAATGCTCTCATGTTTTTAATATTCTTGATGCCCGGGGGGCGATCAGCGTTACAGAGCGTACAGGCTATATTGCCCGTATTCGGGAGCTGGCCCGCCACTGCGGCCGCTGCTTTCTGGAACAGGAAGAGGGAGCAAGGCAATAGAACTTCGGAAAAAGATCGTGAGGATGTGGAGAAATGGGAAGAGATTTTATTCTGGAAATTGGCACGGAAGAGATTCCTGCCCGCTTTATGCCGGGGGCCCTGCAGCAGTTTAAGGAAAAGGCCCTGGAACTGCTGAAAAGCAATCGGGTAGCTTTTGGGGAGGTTGAAACATTTGGGACTCCCCGCCGCCTGGTACTCTTTATCACGGATCTGGCGGACGTACAAGAAGATCGGGAAGAGAGAAAAAAGGGCCCTTCAAAAGACGCAGCCTTTGATGCGGAGGGCAAGCCTACCAGGGCAGCACTTGGTTTTGCAGAAAAACAGGGCGTGGCAATAGAACAGCTCGAACTGGAACGTTCGGGAAAAAAAGAATATCTTGTGGCCGTACAAAAAATACCCGGCAAGAAAACCCCGGAATTGCTCAGTGAACTGCTTCCCTCATTGATTAAAAGTATTGTTTTTCCTAAAAATATGATCTGGGAGCAGAGCAGGGCCAGGTTTGCCCGGCCGATCCGCTGGTTGCTGTGTTTATTCGGGGAGGAGCTTGTTGCTTTTTCTTACGCAGGTGTATCTTCCGGAAGAGAAACCCGGGGGCACCGTTTTATAAATCCCGGTCCCTTTGCCGTAAACAGCCCCGCCCACTATTTTACCTGTTTGGAGGAGGCCGGTGTTGTTCTCGACCATAAAAAAAGGGAGCTTATGATCAGGGAAAAGGTAGAGCGCGCTGCACACTCATTAGGCGGCGTTGCCCGCCTGGACACAGGCTTGCTGCAGGAAGTAACCTTTCTGGTGGAAAACCCAGAGGCAATCCTTTGCTCTTATCCGGAAAGCTATCTGGATTTGCCCGGGGAGGTGCTGGTTACAACCATGCAAAGCCACCAGAGGTACTTCCCCGTAGAAGACGGGAAAGGGGAGATCCGGCCGTTTTTTGTTGCTGTTTCCAACAACAGCTCCGCGCCTGCGGAGAATATCCGGCGAGGCAACGAAAAGGTTTTAAAAGCCCGGCTTGCTGATGCCCGTTTTTTCTATGACGAGGATGTAAAAGTTCCCCTTGAGGGAAAAGTGCATGAATTAAAAAATATTCTTTTTCAGGAGAATTTGGGCACCCTCTATGAGAAAACGGAACGCTTGCAGGCTCTAACCCGTTATCTGACAGAAAATATTTTTAAGCTGAACGATGAGGAAAGCAGCGCGTCACTTCGGGCTGCTTTCCTGGCCAAAGCCGACCTAACTACCCATATGGTTGGCGAATTTCCGGAACTGCAGGGAATAATGGGGAGGGAATATGCCCTCAAAAGCGGAGAAAAGGAGATAACAGCGACAGCAATTTTTGAGCATTATCTTCCCCGTTTTGCCGGTGATGCCCTTCCTTCCACCACCCCGGGGGTGGTAGTTGCCCTGGCGGATAAGGCGGATCATCTGGCAGGATGCTTTGCTGTGGGAATCCGCCCCAGCGGATCGCAGGATCCGTACGCGCTGAGGCGTTACGTCCTGGGGATATTACAAATAATTCTTTACCATAGGCTCTCCTTTTCCTTTAGCGATTTAATTCGCCGGTCCCTGTTGCTTTTGCAAAAAAAATTGCCCCATTTGAACAGGGAAGAGATTGAAAAACTAACTGATGAGATCCGCAGGTTTGCCTGGCAGCGATTGAGGTATTTTTTCCAGGAAGAGGGCATAGATTATGATATTATTGAGGCGGTTTTAAGCATAACGTTGGATAATGTAACTGCTCTGGCGGGGAGGATCCGATTCCTGCAGGAGAACAGGGGAAGTGAAGAGCTGAAAGATGCGGCCTCGGCGTATACCAGAGTTGCCAATCTGGCGCGGAAAGCATCTCCGGGGATAACCCCCCAGGAGAGCTATCTTACGGAAGAAGGAGAAAAGCAGCTTTATGCTTCATTGCTTCGCAGCCGTGAAGAAATGTGCCTTGAAGACGGCAATCTGGCAAAGGTTTTGCAAACGTTGGCAGATTTAAAACGCCCGGTGGATGCTTTTTTTGATCAGATCCTGGTTATGGTAGAAGATGAGAAAGTTCGCAGCAACAGGTTGGCTTTGTTAAAGGAATTATGCGATTTATACCGACAAATGGCTGATTTTTCCAAGATTGTCTTTAACCAGTAAAATAATTGTTATAAAGGAGTCTGAAAGAAATGAGCGACAGTAAACTGGTTTACTTATTCCGCGAGGGAAATGCGGGAATGAAAAAGTTGCTTGGCGGTAAAGGGGCCAACCTGGCGGAGATGACCCGTTTAAACCTTCCGGTTCCGCCCGGCTTTATTGTTACGACGGAAGCCTGCAACGAATACTACGCTCAAGGAGAAACCCTGTCGGAAAAGCTTCAGGGGGAAATCGAGGAGGCACTGGCAGAACTTCAAAAACAAACGGGCAAAGTATTGGGAGACGAGAAGAACCCCCTTTTGCTTTCTGTCCGCTCCGGGGCTTACTATTCAATGCCGGGGATGATGGATACAATCTTAAACCTGGGTTTAAATGATACAACAGTTGAAGCGCTGGCTGCCGCTTCCGGTGACAGGGCTTTTGCCCTGGATTGTTACCGTCGTCTTTTACAGATGTACGGCGATGTAGTGCTTAAAATTGAGCATGACACTTTTGAAAAGGTATTTGACGAAATAAGGACTAAGCTTAACATTCCCTTGGGTCAGCGTTTGACGGTTGACGGGCTGGAAACACTGGTTGAGAGATACAAAAAGATTATTCTCCAGGAAAGCGGGAAGGATTTTCCGCAAAATCCGCGGGCTCAGCTGCTCTCCTCTGTGGCAGCTGTTTTTGCTTCCTGGAATAACCAGAGGGCCATTGTTTACCGCCGCCTGAACAATATTCCCGACAACCTTGGAACAGCGGTAAACGTCCAGGCCATGGTGTTCGGCAATCTGGGAGAGGGCTGCGGAACAGGAGTTGCCTTTACGCGCAACCCGTCAACAGGTGAAAAAAAGCTCTACGGTGAATTTTTGTTCAATGCGCAGGGTGAAGATGTGGTAGCCGGTATAAGAACCCCCCAGCCAATTTCCGAACTTGCAGCCAGGTATCCGGCTATTTACAACGAATTTGAGCGTATTAGCCAGACCCTGGAAAGACACTATCGGGATATGCAGGATATTGAGTTTACTTTTGAAAAGGAGAAGCTGTATATCCTACAAACGAGGAATGGGAAGAGAACTGCTGCGGCCGCGGTAAAAATTGCCGTTGATATGGTCTCCGAAGGATTATGTTCAAAAGAGGAAGCCCTGCAGCGCGTCGAACCGGCACAGCTAACCCAGCTTTTACACCAGGGTATTGATCCTTCAATAAACATTATTCCGGTGGCCAAGGGACTCCCCGCTTCACCCGGTGCAGCAGTGGGCAAAGTTGTTTTTGATGCGGATATTGCCGAAGAGAAAGGTCTAAAAGGAGAAAAAGTTATCCTCGTCCGTTCCGAGACAACTCCTGATGATATTCATGGGATTGTTGCAGCGCAAGGGGTTTTAACAAACCGGGGCGGCATGACCAGCCATGCCGCGGTTGTGGCCAGAGGTATGGGGAAGCCCTGTGTCAGCGGCTGTGAAAACTTAAAAATTGATCTGGAAGGAAAAAAATTTCACCTTAACGGTCGGACTGTAAAAGAGGGAGAAATGATCTCCATTAATGGGACGACGGGTGATGTCTACCTTGAGGCCGTTCCGCTTGTCCCTCCCCAGCTAAGCGATGAATTTTCGCTCCTTCTTTCCTGGGCCGATGAAGTAAGGAAGCTCGGGGTAAGGGCAAATGCCGACAATCCGGCTGACGCCCAAAAAGCCAGGGAATTCGGCGCTGAAGGCATAGGCCTCTGCCGGACGGAGCATATGTTTATGGAGCAGGACCGTTTACCCATCGTTCAGGAGATGATCCTCTCCGATTCGCCGGAGGAAAGAAAAAAAGCGCTCGATAAACTGTTGCCCATACAGCAGGGGGATTTTGAAGGTATTTTGCGCGCCATGGCCGGAAACCCCGTCACCATCCGTTTGCTTGATCCCCCTCTCCATGAATTTCTCCCCAACCTGGAAGAGCTCCTGGTGGAAGTAACTCTCCTTAAAGAACGGGGAGAAGCTGGGGATACCCTTAAAGAAAAAGAAGAACTTTTAAAGAAAGTACGCAGCTTGAGCGAGTTTAACCCCATGATGGGCCACAGGGGCTGCAGGCTGGGTCTTGTATATCCGGAGATTTACAGAATGCAGGTCAGAGCCATCAGCCAGGCTGTTGTCGAGTTGAAAAAAGATGGGGTGGATGCCCAGGCTGAAATTATGATTCCCCTGGTTGGACATTTCAACGAGCTGCAGAAAATGCGGGAGATGGTCCTGGAGGAAATAGGAAATGTGTCGAAGGAAACCGGGGTGGAACTAAATTTCCCCATTGGGACGATGATTGAACTTCCCCGGGCCTGTGTTACGGCAGATCAAATTGCCCGTTTTGCAGACTTTTTCTCCTTCGGAACCAACGACCTCACGCAGACGACATTCGGCTTCAGCCGGGATGACGCGGAAGGAAAATTTCTTTCTTTCTACGTCGGCGAGAAAATTCTTCCGGAAAACCCCTTTGCCGTTCTGGACAGAGAAGGTGTGGGGAGCCTGGTTGCCCGGGCTGTGGAACTGGGCCGCCAAAGCAAACCGGAGTTAAAACTGGGTATTTGCGGTGAACATGGAGGCGAGCCCAGCTCTATTGAGTATTGTCATAAGATCGGGCTTAATTATGTGAGTTGCTCTCCTTTCCGCGTCCCTGTGGCGCGGCTGGCCGCGGCCCAGGCCCAGTTGAAAAACCCAAGAGAATAATAATAGCAGAAAGACATAATAAAACCTCTTGGTTGATATAGCTAATATATCAACCAAGAGGTTTATTTTTCTATTAATGCATTATCTTATAACTTGGGTATTGTTATTTTAGGCTTCTCAATAATAATTGGATCCTGGGGTTGTGAACCCGGTATTGTTATTTTAGGCGTATCGATAACAATTGGATCCTTGGGTTCCGGACCTGGTATCGTTGGAATAGGCTGAGGAAACAGCTCCTTTTACGGCCTTTACCCTGTAGCTATATGTCTCACCTTTTGTTAATCCTGAATCAATTAATATTGTCGAATCTGCATCAGTTCTTGCGATGTCTACATAATAAGGGCTTCCCGGACTTTTTCGCGCTATTACAAATCCGGTCTCATTATCAGAATTATCCTGCCATTTTAATGTTATGGCAGTGGTAGATAAAGGTTCTGCTGTTAGATTTGTTGGAGCATTTACAGATATGCCACCAATTCTCCTGGCAAAAAATCCATAATTATTTCCATTCCATACAGTAACCCCGGTTATTATTCCGGGTTCCCGGGTATTGATATAGCCAAAAAATTTCTGTCTGTGCGATTGCTCAAACTGTATCTCTAGAACAATTGATCTACCATCGGCAGCCACAGTTCCCGAAACATTATGTTTTTTTCCGTCTTGAGCATAATACATACCTTTGAGCTTTCCACTGGAATCAACAAATTCAATTTCGAGTCTTCCAGGCCATCCATCATGGTTCATCTGCCAGGTTCCAAGATAGGAGGACTTGTTTATTTCTCCGGGTACCGGTGCAGAGTTGTAATAGTTCTCCTTAGTAGCATAGAAGCCATATTTTTTACCGTCGGTTTCCACGTATTCTCCTGCCATATTCATCGGATCATGGGTAAATAAATAGGCAGTAAACTTTTGTCCTTTCCTATCATAATAATTCTGAGTCCTGTAGATAAAATCAATATAAAAATACAGTATATGTTTATTCGGATCAATACTACCATTGACCCTGTAAGCGTTACCATTCTGGTCAAAGTATGTTCCTATTCTTAGATCCTCTTTACCGGAAGGCCACTCATAAAAATGCGGCAAGCGGAAAATATCCAGGATCCCCTTTTTGCCATTATGATCCATTTTCCATCTGCCCAAGAACAACTGCTCAGGGGAATGTAATGTGGTTGTATCTTCTCTAATGGCGGTAATGTAAATTGCTTCCTCGACATAACCGCCGGTAATGTAATCAAAACTTACCAGGGTAAAACCTTTTTCAGCAGGATTATCATAACCCCAGGAATTCTTAATGATAAATACCTGCCGTTCTTCGTCATAGCCAACCATAGTCATGGCATGCATGCCTTCTTCTACAGTTCCCGGTTGCCAAATATCGTTATTAGGGTTAGGATCTGGTGACATTATTTTAAGATTGAAAATAATATCAAAGCCTGCTGCTAATACTGACTTGTAATAATGGATATCATTCAACTTACTCTTAGGGAAGCTGCAATAACTAGCTATACCGTAAGTAGCTCCTTTTATTGTATCTACGGACCATCTGCCGGGGTCTAAATTATTAATAACTCTCTGTTTGACTGATTGGTCCCGCCAATCAATCTGCGGATTGTCGTCGGGTTCATTTGTGTTTTCATAGTTTGTTCCAGGTATATAGGGTAATAGATTCTCCGGAGGTATACCATACCAATCGGTAAAGAGGCGAACCAAGTAATTAACATTACTACCACCCCAAGCGCCATGCTGATTTTCCCTAAGGTCTGCAATAGGTGCAGGATCTTCACTGAGTGACACCATCTTCTGTACATGGTTGACATACTGTTCGGACAGGTCAATATTGGCATATTTAATCGGGTCTAATCTCTTATACATGGCTTCAACTGCTGCTAAAGTTGCAAAAGATACACATGTATAACGCTCAGACTGGTCGCGAATCGGTGTGTGCCATCTACGTAAATCTACCGTGGCAGGTGGTATCTTATTAAGCTGCTTAGCGACTATTTCGGGAATTTGGCTTGCAGGTGCAGGTTCCACTGGTATTAATGCACCGAATATATCCTTATCTTGTATGGGATATGTTTTACCGTTTTTCAGGACGACTGCTCTAGTCCCATCGCTTTGAGTAATGAAATTCTTTATCCTAAGATTTTGGATTTGGTTGGTATTTATATGTAAGCGTCAAAGATACGCGCACCTATTAGCATCCGATATCAGCAAAAGCCACCATCGGCAATGCTTTTAACCTTGTTATACTGCCTACGGATTAGCCGTTTAAATTCAGCATCCGATAACCCATCGCCCAGATCCACGCCGCCTTCTGAAAGCAGGTCATAGAACAA
>JAAYFF010000071.1 GCA_012728375.1 Bacillota bacterium
CTGTTTCTTGACACTCCTTAATAATCAGCTCTTTGAATTCATCACTATACTGTTTGTTGTTTTTCATTAAAACCTACCCCCCAATAAAATGTTAACATATTAAACGTGTTTTCTCCAAGTTCTTTGGGGGGCTAAAAAGGGACGTACCCGCCGTCCGCAGTCTGCTGGACGGAGTTGAACTCGTCAGGGTTTTTGCCGCCAAAAGTGGATGACCAGGTTTCTTTTCCCTGGCTGTCGGTCTTCACGACACAACCGTCTTCAATACACGGAAAACCGCTGGCATCTTTGGTCCCGGTGCAACCGGCCAGGATATATCCCCCGTCCCTGGTTTGCCGCACCGCGTTGAAGCGGTCCCCGAGGCCGGCATCAAAAGTACGTGACCAGACTTCTTTTCCGGCGTGATCACACTTGATTAACCACCCGTCAGATTCCAGGTGCTCGCCGGTGTAAGTGTAGCCGGCCAGGATATACCCGCCATCTTTAGTCTCCAGCACTGAAGTAACATAATTTTTATGCGGACTGTCACCATAAATGGAGGTAAAGGCTACTCTTGTATTGTCTTTCATCCACGCTTGCGGGTTTTCTTCGGTGTCGAGCAGTATCTTACATGAGACGAAGGCCACGATCGGGATGCACAGCAGAATGATTAAAATCTTCTTGGCGCGTTTTTCTAGTTTTTCTTTAGTCATATATTTCCCCGTATTTTTCTTTCTCAAAGAGCAATATGCGTTATTCTAAAAGCCTAAGTTGTCACCGTCACCCTAACATTATGAACGATTCTATACATTAATTCCAAGGCTCTCCGCGGCCGCTTTGAACGAGCGCTCCCTGCTGTAACTTGTAAATGTCTTTTAAGAATAGCGATCAATAATCGACTGTAATTGTTGGCGGATATGCGGCATATCGTTTGCGGATACAACAAATCTAATATTTGACTCGTCTGTTGAGAGGACTTCTGATAACAATCCTGCCAGTCCTCGTGCCCTGCGGTCAATTTCCATGAAGACTTCTATATCTCCGCCGGCATTTGGCAGGAGCACAACCTCGAGTTCATCAAGGCGGCCCTTATATCTGCCTGAAACAGGAACAAATTCAAACTCCTGAACAAAAGGAAGCCTGCGCCTCATCCTCTTAGGAGCCTGTTCGCATTCTGCTTCCCTGAGCCGGAAGCCAAGATCCTCAATTGCAGTTAGAATAGCTGACATTCCGGAATTGGGAACGACCCTGATATAATCGTTGTCGGTTGGGTCTACTGCATTTGCGATGTCCAAGCCTGTTGCAAGCCAAATTTTTGTCCTGCCTATTGTGAGAGGAGTATCCAGCGGCAATCTGAAGGAGAATGGAATTTCCTTTCTTTCTCCTGCCTTGATAGTAAACGCATTGGCAATTTTAAAACTGTCAATGCAAGCCTTAACGCTGTACTTTTTGTCATTCGATTCTTTCATGTATGTAGTATTCAGGGACAGGTAGATGGATTCGATGCTCTGTTCAAGGTTTCCGCCCATAATTTCCACAATGCCTCTACCAATATCGCCCGGAGCTAGAGTATCCCTTTCAAGTTTTGTATCAACCTTTGCCCCTCCGATGCCAACACTTGCAAGTACCTTTTTAAACAATGACATTTAATTCGCCCCCTTTTCATTGGTTCTTTTAAATACTCCGGATTTGCAAAGTAATATATTCTCTTTAGATATGCAAATGCCTTTTAAAGATTTTAACGCCTTTCACTTTTTGAGATCTTAAAGATTTGGCTGGTAAATATTTCAAATATTTTTTTATTGACCGGCAGGAGCAGATTGGCGCGGTCGCTCTTATTATAGCGCTTGACCGTGCGTTAAGGTATGGTCAAGATGCCCGTGATGGATCAATTTATGATGAAAGGGGTTACTGATCATATGAAATTTTAATTTAGCATTGACCTAATTAGATTATCATGCTATCCTTTAATTAAGTAATTACTTAATTAAAGGAGGTTGTACCTTGAAAAACACTATAGCGGTCTTGAAAGCAATTGCTGACGATACAAGACTAAAAATAATAAGGCTGTTATTACAGCATAACTATTGCGTGGGCGCATTGGCTCGCCGTCTCGAATTGACGGAGGCTGCCATATCGCAGCATTTAAAGGTTCTACGCGAGGCCGATTTACTCGTTGGAGAGAGACGCGGACATTTCATGCATTATGATGTAGACCGCAAACAACTGCGGGCGCTTATCTCTGAATTTGAGGAATTGGCTGCAATTCAAAGAGAGGGCTGCCAACCGAAGAAAGAAGGCTGTATGCAGAAAAAGAGGGAAAAATGCCGTGTACATGAGTCTGGAAAAGAATGCCCCGAGGAAGTGCGGTTTGCCTGCCATGGCCCGAGAGCTGATGAAAAGGAAAACTTGCATAATGGGCATTGTAACTGTCACGAATCTTAAAAAAGTATATGGTGGCGTTGCTGCGGTAGACGGTATCTTGTCCATTGGGAGTATTTTTGAGTCTTTTTGTTCGTAGCTAGGTAACCGTGTGAATGGACTATTTTGGCAAGTTCACTAGAAAAAAGAAGATGTCTCCTAGAATGAAGACATCTTCTTCAATATTTAGTTTACTTACTCTCCGTTTTCAGGGTTACCCCAAGATTTGACAGAAAGCCTAAATAAATTTGTTAGTTGCTAAGCTAACAATAAGATTCGGAGGGGAAGGCGATGAACTTTCATCTATTGGGTTTCAATAGCTATTCAATAAACTCCACTTCCACAAAATCGGTATAATACTCATTTTGCTGCACATCTATGAGGTAAAATCCATAGAGATAAACTTCACCCGGATTAACTTCCAGCCACTCTAATTCAAGCTTATCTCCAACCGTAAACTCCTCTCCTTCGTACCATTCTTCCAGTTCCATTGACTCATCCTCGCCAAAATATTCGGCATAATACAGGAATTTAAGCCTGTCTCCTTTATTAATTTTATGCATGTTCTTGGCAGCCATCCCCGTTTCTCCGCTTAAAGGCCGGGCACCAATAATCCTGCCATCCGGATTAGCCTCATCAAATACGACGATAATATCAACATCTTCGCCATTTAGGACTGCCGGTATGGCATACTTGATACCGCCTCCTGTCCGGCCAATCTCATAAAGGCAAACGAAATCACCGTTAATCCCCGGCCAAACACCGTCAAATTCTGTGACAATCGTTCCATCTTCAGCAATTTCTACATCACTGGACTCGCCCAACATAATGTAATATTCCTCTTCTCCTGGAATAGGCTCCCACACGGTAAAGTAAATCTCCAACAAATTATCCAACTCTTCCGGGGTCAGCTGAATGGTATAATCCCCTTCCTCGTTCATTTCCGGTATTTGCTCGGAAAGATCAAGGGGGGCAATACTTTCCCCGGTAAGTTCAGAGGCAAAGTTAACCAAAAAATTGGTATAGTGAGGATTCATCGCCAAGGATTTATAAATTTCTATAGATTTCTCCGCTTGTTCTTTCCCGCCAAAAACATAATAAGTGGAGAGACCTGCAGCACCTTTTACTCCTTCCGAACTCTTGAGATAAACAACTGCATTCTCAACCGCTTGGATTACTGCCTCTGCTTCGTCCTGATAATAGGGTGCTAATTGGGCGGCCATGTCGCAGATATCTACCATATCGCAAGCATTGTCCCTGGGGCTGCCGCCACCAAAAACTTTAGTATTTTTGCGTGATTTAGCAAACTCCTTAAAATTTGCCTCGGAGAAGTCCTCATTACAGGCGGCCATCAGGTTCCCCATCGCCTGAAGAACATCATCAACGCCAGATAAATCAATGACGGAAAGGGTTGCGTCTTCGCCGCTGTCAGCGTAAAAAGCTACAAACTTATCGGCAATAATTGTTCCTAATTCGGCTCCTCCCAGTTGCGGGTTAGCACTGAGATCCGCAAGAAAGCTATAATCCCAGCCATAGCCCGGTTCTAGTTCCTCAGAAGCAATTAGGTAATGGGCATAATCTTTAGCAATAGCTGCTGTTTCCACTGTTGCCATTAAACAAGCATCAAATCCAATAAACTCCAGTTTTGTATTTGAAGCCTGCGATTTTTCCAATGCCAGATTCAATTCCAAAAGTGTCAAACCATCATAATCAAAGTTCTCATCAACCCCATAGCCGGCAATCGAGCCTCCCCCGTGGTTCCAGAAAATTAGCCCGTATTTGTCCGCCGGGAAAGCTGCCATACCAAAATCGATAAAGCTCGCCAGTGTTCCCGCATCACCCATGCTGCGCTGCCCGATATCGGCGATAAACTGCAAGTCGCCATCCGCAATCCAGAATAGGGCACAAGTGTCACTGGGTATAACGCCATTTTGCCACTTCAGAGTACCGCCCGTCAGAAGAAGAACATTAATGTTTTCCTCATTAAAACCCGATTCAATAATCTCTATTAAATCTCCGGTTGCCATTCCCACTTCAGTCTCCAGGTCCGAGCCATTTAAATACAGCATAATGGTATAGGGCTTATGCTCTTGTTCATCTACCTGGGAAACGACCTCCTCTACGTCCCAAGGAGTAAAGGAAAGCCCGCTAAAAGATATTTTTTGCCCGTTACGCTCCAGGTCGGATTGGGGGGCCAGAGCCTCTTCGTCTTCGGAACAACCGAGCAAGAGAAAAGCACTAAGACTAACTAAAAGAAAAACAATTAGTATTTTCCTTAAAGATTTCATACTTCTGTCTCCTCTTCTTTTATTTAATTCCTTGGCCATAGCTACGGCTTGAACCCTCCTGCGAGGAAGGATGTTTAATCCTTCTTCGATGTTTCAATCCCTAGGTAGCTAAGAACATCACCCTTTCCCCTCCTTAAATTCACCTCCTTCTAGTTTCAATACTAATAAACTGAAGGCCGCTATCTGTACGTACCACCACTTTTCCTTCAGGAGAACGCCTGGCACAGGCCCTGGATAGGATATAGGCAGCATCACGGCCAGTACAGCTTAGACCTGTATGATAATCGATAATCATGCGGTCGTTTCCCGCTATAACCATTTCTTCAACTTAACGTAGCCGTAATTATAACAGCCACCCCTAATGGCCTCACACAGCCATTTTTTTATCTGCTCGTCACTTATACGCCGGCCCCTTTGATCCATGGAATACCCCGGTAAAGGCCTGTCCCAAAATTCACCCTCATTTTACCAAGTTTAGACTACTTGTCCAAAATGACAATTATATTAACACTACCTAGCTGTCTTTGCTACCTCAGGCTTTCCCGCTTGAATACAATGTTTCCTACGAAAGGTTGCATGACTTAGACCTATTTACCTTAAGTAACTTTGGCGGCAAAATTGTGCTAACAGCGGACTGGAGCCGGTCAAAAACGTTTGGAGGATAAAGGACAAGCCGGATATTTATTCTTTCTGCTAAATATGGCTCAGTACCGGAGATATGATTATTGAACCCTTTAACGAAACCTTAAAAGTAAAAGTGCCTTCGAGCGACGTGCTAGCCCCGCTTTGCTACTTCGCACCGCTTAAAGAGGTTCCGGGGGAACTATATTCCCGTTGCTCGCCTTTTCCAGCTTCATCCTAAGTTTATCAGGAATTATTAGTTTATTCTCTTTAACAAAATCATAGTAAACGAGAATATCTTTTGCCTCAGCAGCCATTTCATTTCGATCATTATAAATAGCGTGATTGACAATAAAACTTGTGTTTTTAATCTCCGATACCCTGGAATAGACACAAATTTTGCCTGGATAAAATAATGGACGATAATAATTACAGGTAATCGAAGCCAGCACCGGGCCTTCTTTTTCTTTTGCCTGAGATTGCATCAAACCGATTTTATGAAAAAATTCGACCCTTGCTTCCTGGACGTAATATATGAACGACACATTATTTACGTGTCCACGAAAATCAATTTCAAACCAATCGATCCGCCGCTCTAGCTTGTAGGCATAGCCGTTCACCAAAATCCCTCCCGCATGAAAAATGGATTCGTTTAACAGACATGTGTATTCATACCAATAAAGACTTACAGGTTATATTATATCTTATCTTTCGCACCCTTTAAAAAATGGAACAATAATTTTTATTAACCAAGACAGCAAACGACAAATATGAAAAAAAATATCTAAAGTAGGACTAATTTCCATATTTTACCTTGTACTTTTCCCGTACCTGTTGTATGATA
>JAAYFF010000072.1 GCA_012728375.1 Bacillota bacterium
ATTATTACCATACAACATATGGGAGGAAAGTACAAGGTAAAATATGGTAAATAACACTATTTTTGAAAATATTTTTCATATATTCAAGTTTCTAGTTTAAACTAGCGTAATTGGTAATATTTAGGTTGTTGAAAGCGGGATCCAGGATACTTTTCAACGTTTTAGGCGGCAGGATTTCCTTCCCGTGAACTGGAACTGTCACAAGTTTACTGCCTAACCGGTTGGTAGTGGCTGCTCTCAACGTTAATTACTTTAAACCCGCGTCTCTTTAAGGCAGCCAATACATCCTTTCTCGAAACCCATGGGAGCCTGGTCATAAAACATTTACCTGCACTTCCGCAATGTCCACATCGCTTTCGGGTATGGGTTCACCGATTAGTTTTAATCCTTTGATATGACCTGTAATAGCTTCCTGGATTCTGGTTAATGCTTCCTCCCTGGTGCTGCCGTGGGTAACGCAACCAGGCAAAGCCGGTACGGTAACATGGTATGTTTGGCCTTCGCTATCCCATTCCAAGATAACCTTAAATTTACGCATTATTGCTCCTGCCTTTTTGTCGGGTATGTAATTCTCAATATATTTGCGAAGTAAAAGCGGCTGTGTCCAAGTTAAACGGCTTGATAAGCAAAGAAAAAAGCCCGCGAAAATGCAAGGCTACAAATAGAGCACTGTTTAGTATACCATAGCAGGGCAGGGGCTGCATCCCCTGCAAGTTTTTTTACTCAATTGCATTAAAAGTGCATTACTGAGATTGGTAAAATCGTTGGTGCGGGCGAAGGGATTTGAACCCCCACGGGTTGCCCCACAGGATCCTAAGTCCTGCGCGTCTGCCAGTTCCGCCACGCCCGCTTGACGATTGTTACTATAGCATATTTTTTTTTTTCTTCAATTGCGGTTTCAAAGATTTATTTCCTGCTGTCTCGGACTAAAGTTAACTTGCTTTTAAAAGGGATAAAATAGTAAGATGAGAAAGGCCGGATATTTAGTAAAAAGGCGGTGAGGCAAATGGCTCTTTTCGCCATTAGCGATTTGCACCTTTCCCTTTCGGGAGAAAAGCCTATGGATATTTTTGGAAGCACCTGGAAGGATCATCATCTAAAATTAAAAGAAAACTGGGAAAGCGCGGTCCGTAAAGATGACACAGTTATTCTAGGTGGAGATCTTTCCTGGGCAATGAAGCTTGAGGAAGCTGCTGCGGATTTTCAATATGTGGATGCCCTTCCCGGAACCAAGATTTTATTTAAAGGCAACCACGATTACTGGTGGCAGAGTTATTCCAAGGTAAAAGCAGCGCTTCCCAAAAGTATGATCCCCGTTCAAAACAACTATGTTCCTTTTGAAGGAAAGATTGCCCTCTGCGGAACGCGCGGCTGGACATTTCCCGGTGCCGGAGAGAGCCCGGAGGAGGACGAGAAAATCTATAAAAGGGAGCTGATACGCCTGGAGCTTTCCCTTGAGGCAGCCCGCAGAGAGGGGTTTTCCAGGTTTATCGTTACCCTGCATTATCCGCCTTTCTCGCCATCTCTGGACGATACGGGCTTTACGGAAATTATGCAACGGTACAATGTAAAAATTTGCATATACGGGCACCTTCACGGCAGGGACCATGAAAAAGCTTTTACAGGAGTGAGGGACGGTATTAATTATTATTTTACTTCCAGCGATTACCTGAACTTTTCCCCCTTGCTCCTTGATTTGAAGGTCATGGAAGGTTAAAAGATTAATTTTCCCGGTATTAATATATTAATAATGGTATTTAAAAGGCGATTTGTTCCCCGCAGAGTCGCTTAAAGAGCGGGAAATTCATTTTTTTGGTTTCTTTACAACGTATTTTGACGTGTTATAATGTGTTAAGCAGGAGGTTCATGTAAGATAATTTCTAGTCTACCGGCTAAAAAAGGGGGAAATGTTGTGCCGAAAACAAAGATGAAATATTTCATCTTTAGCTCATGTTTACTTGTAATTATTTCTTTAGTTGTTTTTACGGGCTGTTTAACAAACCCGAAGAAAGAGATTGTGGCTACGGTTAACGGTGAAGAGGTTGAAAGGGCTGAACTGGAAGAGTTTTTGAATCTTATTTACCTCTATTGGCCTGATTACCAGGAGGCTTTCAGCGAGGGAGAGCAGGCGGATGCTTTTGAACAGGAAATACTCTGGCTTTTAATAGAAAACAAGGTTTTAAACCAGGAAGCTAAAAAGATCGGACTGGAAGTTGACGAAGAAGAGATTAAAAAGGACGCCCAGAAGAGCAGGGATGAACTAATTAACAGTATCTACAACTCCGAGGATGAGTTTACGTCACGCATGCGTGAACTGGGCTTGAAGGAATCCGCTTTGCAGATTATCTTTCGGGATGCGCACCTGAGGAATCTGCTCTATGAGCATGTGGGAAAAGATGTGACCGAAGAGGATGCCAGAAAATATGTGGAGGAAAATCCCGGTTTCCTGGAGAGAACTCCTTATGTTTACGCCTTCCATATCCTGGTAGAAACTGAAGAAGAAGCTGAAGAAATTATCCGGCTCCTGGAAGAGGGGGGCCGATTTTATGGAGCTTGGCCGGGAGCGTTCCAAGGATTCCTATGTGGAACTGGGACGCCTCAGCCATGAAGATAATTTGGACCCACTTTTCCTGGAGGCGGCTTTTGCGCTGGAACCGGGAGAAATCAGCCTTCCTGTGAAGACAAGTTTTGGTTTTCATGTCATCAAGATTACAGAAAAAGAAGAAGCCCGGATTCTTACCTTCGAGGATGTCCGTGATGAAGCCATGGAAATGCGCAAACAGATGCGCTATGAGGAGTACTTTGAGCAGCTAATGAAGGAATCAGATGTGGAAACCTTTTAAGAGATGAATAAAACCCCTCCTGAAGTTTAATACTAAGGAAAAGTCTTTAACAGTAACTTTATAAAGGAAAAGAGGGAAACAGCAGGTGAAAGCAACGGGTATTGTCCGCCGTATTGATGACCTTGGAAGAGTTGTTATTCCCAAGGAAATAAGGCGGACCCTTAAAATCAGGGAAGGTGACCCACTGGAAATTTTTGTTGACCGTGACGGTGAAGTCATTCTGAAAAAATATTCGCCCATTGGAGAACTGGGCGATTTTGCCCAGGAGTATGCGGACTCTTTGTATGAAGTAATGGGTCATGTTGCCTGTATTGCCGATAGGGATACAATCATTGCCGTTTCAGGCGCACCGAAAAAGGAGTTTCTTAATCGGCCTCTCAGTATGGCTGTGGAAAAGATGATGGAAACGCGGCGGAGCATCTTGATCAATGATACTTCGAAGCATGAGCTTTACCAAAATGCGGACGAAGAAAGCCAATCCAAGTTTTTTGCCGAAGCGATTGCTCCCATTATTTCCGAGGGCGACCCTATCGGTGCAGTCATCATGGGTACAAGAAACAAGGATGTCACACTGGGCGATCTGGAATTGAAACTTGTAGAGACTGCTGCCGGCTTTTTAGCCAAACAAATGGAACAATAAAGGCAAACACATACAGCTCCCGGGTAAACGCCCGGGAGAGGATGTTCCAGCAATATTAACAGCATAGCCCTTTACAATTATGATTGCATTTAAAAGAATAGGGAAAAATTCATAAAGTAGTAACAGCACCATGTTACTGCTTTTTTTATCAATCCGTATGGTATAATAAGCAAATAAGCAATATATGTTGGACAAAGGGGAGGACGGAGGCGTTTGTCAAGGGGCCAATCCTTTCTAAAAGGAGCATTAATCCTTAGTGCAGCCGGCCTGGGAGTCCGTTTAATGGGTGCCGGGCTTAAAATATTCCTGGCAGCCGTTATGGGGGACGAGGGTATTGGCCTCTACCAGATGGCTTACCCTATTTATACAGCCCTGCTGGCCATTTCTACTGCCGGCATACCTATAGCCGTTTCCAAGCTTGTTGCCGAAAATTTGGCACAGAAAGATTTCCGGGGAGCATACCGGGTTTTCAAAATAGCCCTTATTATTTTAACAATCCTGGGTTCAAGTTTTTCTTTATTGCTGTTTTTCGGCGCGGACTTTTTTATTCTCACCATTGCCAAGGACCCCAGGGCTTATTACGCGCTTATCAGTATTTCACCAGCGATTTTTTTGGTGACCATCATGTCTGTTTTTCGCGGTTTTTTCCAGGGGCAGCAGGAGATGATGCCGACGGCTGTTTCTCAGATCGTGGAGCAGCTGGGCCGAATTATTGCAGTAGTGGCACTGGTTTATTTGCTGTTGCCCAGAGGGCTGGAATTTGCTGCCGCAGGCGCTGCATTCGGCGCTGTTGTCGGGGCCTTATTTTCTCTGCTGTTTCTTCTCTTTCTATTTTTTAAAAGCAGAACAGTTTTTCTGGCGCAAATTGAGCGGCAGATTGTCCTCAAGGACTTCAGCTCCCTGGAAGTCCTGTACCGCATAGCCGCCTTATCAATCCCCATTACTTTGGGCAGTCTTGTTCTCCCGCTAATTAATCTGGTTGATCTCAGCGTTGTTCCGCTCAGACTTCACCAGGCGGGATTTTCCACGGCAGAGGCTACGGCCCTTTACGGGCAGTTGACCGGGATGGCAAATTCAATTATACAGTTTCCGGTTCTTTTAACTGTAGCCCTGGCCATGAGCCTGGTCCCAGCCATATCGGAAGCTCAGGCCCTTAAAAATCCTTCCCTGATACAGGGCAGGACGGAACTGGCGCTGTGGGCAACGCTGTTTTTTGCTGTACCCGCTTCCCTGGGGCTCTTTATACTGGCAAAGCCGACGACTCTGGTCCTTTTCGGCAATACTGAGGCTTCCTATCCCCTCTCAATTCTTTCTTTTGCCGTGGTTTTTCTCTCTCTCTATACAGCGACATCGGGAATCCTGCAGGGACTGGGGCAGACGCTGGAACCCGTCAAAAACATGGTTTTGGGAGCTGTGATTAAATTTGCCCTGAGCTGGTTTTTAACTGCGGTGCCTGCACTGCATATCGGGGGTGCTGCCTTCTCCACCGTAGCCGGTTTTTTAATTGCATCATATTTGAATATTAGGAAAGTAGCCATTTTGACCGGCTGGCGCTTTGGTTTTCGCGATTTGCTTCTAAAGCCCATTGTCGCTGCTTTTTTTATGTCCTGGGGAGTGCTTATTTCCCATAGGATAATGGCCGCTTTTTTTACTCCCCACCTGCCGGAAAGAATAGCCGAGGGTTTGGCTTTAATGTTCACGATTTTAGTAGGAATTGTCATCTATGTTGCTGTTCTAATCCTTATTGGCGGGTTAAAAGAATCAGATTTGCAGGCAATTCCCCGTTTGGGAAGCACTCTTGTAAGGTGGGCAAAGCGCTTCAGGCTTATGAAAAGGTAAAGCTATGGGAGGCACAAAAATGCGCAAGCTATTTATAATTGGGATGGGGCGGGGAGAAAACCTTTTTTCATTGCTAAAAGAAAGTGGGATCTCACTCTCCTGTGCAGTGGCTGTTCGCTCTCTGCCGGAAAGAATCAAAAGAAATCTAGAGACATCCGGGATTAAAATTAGACCCCTTGAAGAAGTGGAGAAAAATTATGCGGGGCTTTCCCTTGGAGATCTGCGGAAAAAAATAGCCGGAACGGTTCTTGGCAGCGCTGAAGAGGAGGGGGAGGCAGCCTGCCTCTTACCCGGCAGGCCCTGGCCCGGTGATGGACTTTACCAGGAGCTGCTGAAGCAGGCGGAGAAGAGCTGCTGTCCGGTGGAGGTTTTCCCGGGGGAAGATTTATGCAGCCCTGTGCTGGAGCTGTTGCAGAAAGAAGATACGGCCGCGAATTTTTCCAGGGGGGTGACGTGGATCGACGCCCTTTGCCTGGATGAACTGCGGGAGCCGCCAAGAGGCGAGCTTCTCGTTGCCAATGCTGCCGGCGGTTACGTTTTGCAGAAAGCCAAAGAGGTTTTCAAAATGCATTACCCTCCCCACCATCCAATCGATATTTTTAAATTTAACGGGGCGGGTGAACCTTTCCGGGCCGGAAGTGTTCGCCTGGACGATTTGGATGAAGTGGACAATCTGCACTGCTGGACTTTCCTGCGTATTCCTCCGCGGCCCTATTACTACCTTGGAGATATGGTTCATTTAATGGGTAAGCTGCGCTCTCCGGAGGGATGCCCCTGGGACCGGGAACAGGATCATCAATCCCTGCAGCCCTTCCTCCTGGAAGAAGCCTATGAGGTTTTGGAGGCCATTGACCGGGGAGAGCCAGCGGAGCTTTGTGAGGAACTCGGGGATCTGCTGTTGCAAATTGTATTTCACAGCCAGCTCGCTGCCGAAAAGGATGAATTTTATCTCTGGCAGGTAATTGACGGGATTTCCCGCAAGATTTACCGGCGTCATCCCCATGTCTTTCAAAATGAAAAGGTCAGGGATGCGGGGGAAGTGAGTTTATTATGGCAACAAATTAAGGATAAGGAAAAAGGCGGCAGGCCAAGGGACCGCTTTGCCCTGCCTTCAGGTTTTCCAGCCCTGCTCAGGGCGCAAAAAATACAGAAGAAAGCCTCCCAAGTAGGTTTTGATTGGCCTGATAAGAACGGCGCGTTATTAAAGGTTTTTGAAGAGCTGGAGGAACTGAGAGCAGCACTGGAAGATGGACGAAAAGAAATGATTGCCGAAGAAATGGGAGATCTTTTCTTCTCGCTGGTTAATGTGGCCCGCTTTGTGGGGGTGGATGCGGAAATAGTACTCAACCGTACTGTTGACAAATTTATTCGCCGTTTTCGCTATATTGAGGACCAGGTGCAAAAAAGAGGCGGCGATTTCAAGAGTTTTACCCTTCAGGAGCTGGACGCCTGGTGGGAAGAAGCAAAAAAGACGGGCATATGAAGAGCAGGTTGCCAGAATGAGGATGTTCTATTTTCCCGGCAGATGTAAATAATAAAATATCTGTCTTGTGCAATTTAAAAACTGATGCGGGGTAAGCTTTATGCCGGGCAAAAAGTTCAGCGTTATCATCCTCAGCCTTGTTCCTTTTTTGATGGTTCTGGGAAACTCAATGTTGATTCCTGAATTTCCGGCGATAAAAGAAGCATTACAGATAAGCCAATTTCAAGTGGGACTTCTTATTACGTTTTTTTCAGCGGCTGCGGCCCTGGCGATCCCTTTTCTTGGCTACCTGTCGGACAGGGTTGGAAGGAAAGTAATTATCGTACCGGCTCTGGTTCTTTACGGGCTGGGCGGGGCTTTTTCCGGCGTTGCAGCTGCCTTTTGGCAGAATCCCTATCATTATATCCTAGCGGGCAGGGTGATACAGGGGCTGGGTGCTGCGGGGACGGCACCTCTTGCCATGGCCCTTGCCGGGGATCTCCTGGAAACAAAAGAGCGCAGCGAGGGGATGGGTATTCTTGAGGCAGCTAACGGAACCGGGAAGGTGCTCAGTCCCATTATCGGAGCAGCAGTAGCGCTGATCGTCTGGTACGCCCTTTTTTTTTCTTATGCCATACTTTCCGTCCCGGTAGCCCTTTTGGTCTGGTTCCTAGTGCGGGAGCCGCAGTGGGAAGCCCAAAAGATACCGTTTCAACAATATTTAAGAGGCATTGCCGCAATATTTGATAACAAGGGAGTGTCCCTTTTACTGAACTTTTTTGGTGGTCTGGCGGTCCTTTTTATCTTGTTCGGAGTTCTTTCCTTTACCTCGGATATTCTTGTCTCTGCCTTTAAGCTCGGAGGAGTCTTCAAGGGCCTGATCTTGTCCGTTCCCTTGCTGGCTATGTCCGTAACAGCTTATCTGACCGGTCTTTATCTCAGAAAAAAAGGCCGTTACTTTAAGTTGTTTTTTTTGCTGGGGCTGATTATTGTTGCTGCGGCAATGGGTGTGCTGCCCCTGTGTTGCCGCAGCTTGATCGTTTATCCGGTTGTTCTGGCCTTGCTCGGCCTGGGAAGCGGAATGGTCCTGCCGTCTGTTAACACGATGGTTACCAGTTCAACTGAGAGCAGTCAGCGGGGAGGGGTCACTTCCCTTTACGGGAGTATCCGCTTTTTAGGGGTTGCCCTTGGACCGCCGGCGTTTTCGCTGCTTTTTAACGGGGGGCTTTTTTTTATGTTTCTTGCCGGAGGAGCAGTAGCGCTGGTTGCAGGAATTGCCGGCTTCTTATTTATCAACGAGGACATCCTGCTGAAATAAAAACGGTAATTATCCATGGGGAAAAAGGATGTGGGAATTGCTAGGATTGACCAAACAATTATCATCACAAACAGATAGAAAAAGAAAGTCATGGTTTTACCGTTCCTTCATGCCGGGTAAAGGCAGCGCGTTTTTTCAGCGGGAGATTAAATTGATCAAATAGAGAAAAAAGGCGGCAATGCCCCCGGCCATCAGCGGCCCAACCGGGATGCCTTTTAAAAAAACGATTCCGACAATGGAGCCGATGACCAGGCCAATAATAACCTGGGGCTGGCTTTCTAATAATTGGATTCCCATGTTGTTGAGCCTTGTGGCAATTAGCCCTCCGGCAATGGCCAGCAGACCGGGCAAAGAACTGAAAGTGGCAATGATTTCTTTTGTGCTGATGCGATCCAGGGCAATTGGAACCATGACGGCCAGCATTAGAAAAAGCAAGCCGATTTCCACTCCCCGTTCTTCGAGGAGAGGCAGGAGGCTTTTAATTTTTAAAAGTTTAATAGCCAGGAGCAGCCCGGCCGCGATGCTAAGGGAGTTGGATTTTGCCAAAAGGCCCAGGATAAAGATGACCGCAATAAAAGTAAGTCCGCTCACCCGACTCTTCCTCGCCATAGTTCGTTAAGCTTCATCGTTTCATATATATGTCCGGGAAGAGGCAGGTAGTCATTTTTTCTCAAGCTTAAGCGGATCCTTGAGAAAATTTGTTTTATAAACTTGCTTGCTCCTGGTTGCCGCTGTATTTTTCCATTAAAGATAATCTAAAAGTATCTGAACGCAGACCCCTGCGCATGGATTCAAGGGAGATAACGTCCTTGCCCTGAATATTTCCCAGGTTAACGTTGGAACCGAACATGGTGATGAATTGGATTTGCTGCGCTGTCAGCGGGGCTTCCCAGATAAGTTTATTGGGGTCCGGTATTTGCCTAAGCAGTTTTGTTAATTTTTCTTGTTTAACATGGCCCTGTTCAGTATAAATCGTAACGTTTTTGCCCGATTCCCTTGCTTCAAGAATCACTTTAAAAGCCCCGTCCTCCAAATCCCTGTTGACCTGCCGCGCCGCGTGTTCCGGGTTAAAAGCCCCGCCCGCGTCTTTTTTCCCAACTTCCGCAAGCACTTGAAAACCCATTTTCCGGGCTGTCTGAATTGCCCGGCTCCTTTCCTCGGGTGCAAGGTGAATGGTCCCATCCGAGATTTCTATGGCGGAAAAACCCAATTCCTTTGCCCTTTCCAGGAATAAGGCAAATTTGCCCTGGCTAATGGCAATTTCTGCAAAAGTCCCTCCCGGATAAACCTTGATGCCATATGCATTGATCATTTCAATTTTTTGTTTTAAAAAAAGCGGATTGTAGAGCGCGGAGGTGCCAAATCCCAATTTCCAAAAATCAATGTACTCTGCGCTCATTTCCAGGAGATCCCTTGTTTCACGGGGCCCCATTCCCTTATCAATAATCATCGTGATTCCGCTTGTGCGCGGCTTATTGTTCCTTCCCCCCAGGGGAAAAGAAAAATCAAGCTCCCAGCCGTTATGTATCTTGCTTTCTTTCAAAACTTTTTTCCCTCCTTGATTTTATTGCGCTTCGCTGTAACTGCTCAGTCTAAGAGATAATCTGTCTTCACTTATACATTAACCTCTGAGCAGTTCGCTTCGTTTATCTTATTCTTAGCAGATTAAAAAGTGCGCATAGTTTTTTTGCTCGCAACGAAAACTAAGGATTGCTAAACTATTTGCCGATAAATTATGAAAAGGAAGAGTAGAAGTTGAACAGTCCCTGCAGATTAATGCACCAAAAATTTTGGGTCACCCTTTTTATTATCGTTGCCATGTTGTTTGCCTCGGCAGCATCATCGGGATGCCGCCCCGGGGGACAAATTTCCCGGGAAGGAGAGGACGAAGCACTGCCCTCTTTGCCGCGGGAAATAGACCCCGGCGAAAGGAAAGAACCTCAGATTTCCGTTTACATTGCTGAAGAGGATACCGTGGTGACCATGCCCATTGAGGAATATATTGCCGGGGTTGTCGCCGGAGAAATGGAGCCCACCTGGCCTATTGAAGCCCTGGCAGCACAGGCCATTATTGCCAGGACTTTTACCCTGCAAAAAATTGCTGAAGATGGCGGTGTTCCACACCGGAATGCCCATGCTTCCACTGACATTGAAGAATTCCAGGCTTACAGCGCTGCAGATGTTACACAGAGGGTCAAGGATGCGGTTAAAATGACGCGGGGTAAGGTTGTCTGTTATAAAAAACAATTCATCAGGGCCTGGTTCAGCGCCTATGCAGGACCCAAAACGGCCAGAGCGGATGAAGGGCTGAACTTTGAAGGGGGAAACCCTCCATATATTCACATTGTTGACAGTCCGGGGAAGGATATTATACCCCTTGAAGAGGCGAACTGGTCTGCTGGTTTTCCCCTGGAGAAGATCAGAGAAGTGGTAAGAGAGTTAACCGGTGAAGATCCGGGGTATGTGGAAAATGTGGACATCAAAGAGAACGGTCCCTCCGGAAGGGTTAAGACCTTTGCGGTTAATGGGCAGGAAATTCCCGCTCCTGAAATGCGTTTGGGCTTGGGGAGCACAGAGATGCGTTCCACATTTATTGAAAAAATGTATATGGACGGCGGAATGCTGCAAATGTCGGGAACCGGTTTTGGCCATGGCGTCGGCATGTGCCAGTGGGGGGCCAGGGCTATGGCGGAAGACGGAAAGTCTCCGGAAGAGATTATCAATTACTTTTACCGGGATATTGAGATTGTTTCCCTTTGGGATTAAGGCTACATAATCGCCGGCAGAGTTTATTTCGGAAAAAAAGTATGGAATATTTTTTTAGCCTCTCCTATATAAATTAAGTAAAAAGGAGAGGTTTTTTATGGAGGAAAAGTACGTTTCCAAACAAATGGCAAGCCGACACAGGCTGATAATTGAAAACCGGGAGAAAATGGAGATTTCCGGCGTTTTGCATGTGGACAGCTTTGACGACAGGGAAATTATTCTGGAAACTGAACAGGGCCTCTTGGCGATGCGCGGGGAAGAACTACATATAAGAAACCTGAATCTCGAACAGGGTGAGCTTATAGTAGAAGGTTATCTGCTCGAACTCGCTTATTCAGAAATAAAAGGTTCGAGAAAGGACAGGGGAAAAAGTTTTTTTGAGCGTCTTTTTAAATAAATGATCGAATCCTCTGTTACTCAACAGGTTTTAGTGTTTGTGGTGCTATGTTTTATCGGTTTTATTGCCGGGATCTTTTTTGATCTGTTCAGGGCGATGAAAAGCACATTTCAATTGTCCTCCAGGGTTCTTTTCCTGCTTGATTTACTCCTTTCCCTGTTGACAACCGTTGCAGTCTTTCAGATACTCTTTCAGCTTCATTGGGGAGAAGTGAGGATTTACGTTTTTGTTTCTTTCTTCTGCGGGATTATACTGTATCATCTTTTGGCCGGCCGTTATGTATATCTCGTTTTCCAGCGCTTTTTCAGAAAATGTTTAAAAGTTGTCTTAAAATTTTTTTCTATCTGGAAGGATTTGCAAACAAAAAACCGAATTAAACTTAGTCGAATAGTTAAGTTCTTTAGTAAATTTTTTCGAAAGGAAAAGTCATGATGAAGGGAAAGGTTGTCAAGTGCCCCCGTCGGGGAAGGGGGCTTGGCCGGAAAATTGTTGCCGGATTATTCCTCTGTTTTCTTGTCGCGGGAGTATGTTTATACCTAGGACAAACCATGGCATTCCAGGAAGCCAGAAAGGAACTTTTAAGGCTTGAGAGTCAAAGAGATATGCTGAAGAAGAAAAGCGATCTTTTAAAAGAAGAGAGCCTACTTTTACATGATCATGAATATATTGAAATGCAAGCCAGGAAGCAATTGGGAATGGTGCGTCCGGGAGAAATTCTATTTTTTGTGGGAGAATAGTTTGGGTAATGAGTAAATTAAGCCGAATATCTTGACAATTTGTCAAGAGCAGATATAATCTAGCCATAGAACTTTTTATCTTTTATTGAGGAGGATTATTTTTAGATGTCGTCGCTTCAGGTAGGAAGTATTGTGGAGGGAGTGGTTACTGGAATTACAAATTTTGGAGCTTTTGTTCTTTTACCCAATGGGGAAACAGGCTTGGTGCATATTTCAGAGGTTGCAGACTCTTATGTCAAGGATATTAACGAGCATCTGCAAAAGAAGGACAAGATTAAAGTAAAAATTCTTTCCGTTAACGGGGACGGTAAAGTAGGACTTTCCATCAGGCAGGCAGTTTCCGGCGAGAAAAGAGAAAGTGTGCGCAAGGGTTCCCGGGCATCAGGGCCTATGGAGATGTCTTTTGAAGATAAAATCAGCAAATTCATGAAGGAAAGCGATGAAAAGCAGCAGGATTTAAGGAAAAATACCGACTCCAAAAGGGGAGGCGGCCGGAGTTACCGGCATAGACAGCTAATTATTTAGAACTTATAATTTAAATTTATATTATTATTTTACTTTCATCACTTATCAATATTAAGAAGTAGTAACGAAGTGTGTACTGATTTTTATTTGTACTGATGTGACAACTTAGTACTGCAGAGGAATATTGCTTTAAAAAGCAAGGTTATGGCTTGAACAGCCGTTTAAATCTGCTGCAGTATGAAAATAAATTCATATCAGGCACCCGAGGGTGCCTTTATTGTTACCGGCGGGTGGGCTGTTATGAGAAGCATAAATGAAAAGACAGTGGGTGCTATTGATTTAGGCAGCAACTCCCTTCGATTGTTAGTGGCGAGGAGTGAAAATGGTTCAATCCGGCCGCTTTACAGCGAGCTGCAGGAGACCAGGCTGGGTGAGGGTTTGATTCCCGGAGAAAAAGTAAGTCCCAAGGCCAGAGAGAGAACCCTCCCTGCAGGTACTTTCCTCCCTGCTGGGGATAATGAAGGCAAAAAAGGTGGATAAAGGAGTAATTGCCGCGACCAGTGCTGTACGCGAAGCTGCCGACGGGGCACAATTACTTGATGATATTGCTGCTTTTTCTCCTTTTCCGGTAAGGCTTCTCTCCGGGGAGGAGGAAGCTGAATACGGGTTCCGGGGCGCTATGGGGGCCGGCTTGGAATCAAGGGAAGAAGATGTCCTCGTCCTTGATTTGGGCGGTCGAAGCACGGAGCTCTCATGGCGGGAAACAAACATTTTTCGCGGCTTAAGCCTGCCTTTCGGTGCAGTTAATATGCGGGATCGCTTCTTAGCCGACCTAAACGGGGAGAATACGCAAAGAGTAAAGGAATATATTTCCGGCCTTCTAAATGAAAGCTCCGGGCTGATGCCCGGAAAAAAGCGAAAATTACTGGTTGGCCTGGGAGGAACGGTAACAACCCTTGCCGCTTTGTCGCTTAAGCTGAATAGGTATGACCCCGGAAAAGTGCATGGTTGCCGTTTATTAAGGGAAGAAATCAAAAATTGGGAGCAAACCTTTTTACATACTTCCTGGCAGGAAAGAGTGGAAATGCTGCCTTTTTCTCCACAACGGGCCGATATTATACCCGCGGGGACTTCTGCCCTGCTCTCAGTCATGGAATACCTGGGATATGACAGTATCGTTGTTTCTGAGGGGGGGCTCCTGCTGGGTATTATTGAGGAACTAATTGCTTCCTCTCCCGGCGGAAAACTACCTCAATAATAATGCAGATAAACTCGTGGTGATGCCCGAGCACTTTTCGCGTTACCTCTTATATATTATATACTATTAGCTTGACAGCAGAGATCGTTCAAGGAGAGTATCCAATGACATTACAAAAGCCCGAAAAAAAATACAGTGCTCCAATAGTATACAAGGCCTTTGCCATTCTCGAAGAAATTGCCGCCAACCAGAGCAGATTAGGTATAAGCGATCTTGCCCGCAAATTAAATATGTCCAAGGGAACGGTGCACGGAATTATTAAGGCATTTCTCGATTTGGGGGTTATTACGCAAAGCTCCTTAAAAAAATTCAGTTTGGGACCCGCACTTATTAAGTTGGGCAGTATAGCCATGGCTGGTGAGGACCTGAGAATAAAGGCGCGGCCGTACATGGAAGAATTATATAAGGAGTTTGGAGAGACCGTCTTTTTAGGCACCTTTGACGGCCGGAGAATAACCATCATTGAAAAGGTTGAAAGGCCGTTTGAACTAAAAATTTCAGCTCCAATCGGCACCAGGATACCTCTTTTTGCCGGGGCTACAGCAAAAGTTTTTTTATCAGGCCTGCCGGAGCAGGAACTGCGAGATCTTTTAGCAACAAAGCAGATCACAAGGTTTACCCAAAATTCGATTACCGACACCTCCCAATACCTTGAAGAGATTAAAAAAGTAAAAGAGCAGGGTTTTGCTACGGACTTTGAAGAATATATTAATGGTGTTAACGCGGTGTCCGTTCCAATTAAGGACAGCTATGGCCGGATTGCAGCAGCTATTTGGATGGTGGGCTTTTCCAATGCTTTTAACGCTGGGAAAATGGAACGTGCCATAGAAGCAATGCTCCTTGCCGCAAAAGAATTAACATAATATCAAGGGAACCATGGAGGAAGAAGCTTGAGTTTTGCAGCGTGCAGGGAAATTATCAACAGCATTTAGGATTCGCTATATCTTCAATCGGGACAATTCCCCGAACCTCTAAACGGTCTGGATACACCCACAGCTTAACCTGCAACCTGTCGAGCAGTTCCTCCCAGGTTACTATTCTCTGTGGGAACCCGACCGTTAAATGTTTTTCATCGTGAACCTTCACAAAAGCGATATTTTCAGTAATTTTATCGTCATCCGGCTGGTATCGGACATCAAACAGTTCCTCTTCAATCGCTTCTTTCACAACAGCAATATTCTGCTCCAGCTTTGTAAGGTTTTCCATCTCTGGCCAGTAATGCTCATAACGCCTGCGGACAGCAAGCTCCTGCTCCTTCAATTCATTGATTTGCCGCTTATAATCTTCGTGAGACAAAGCCCCGTCAACATAGACAGTAGCGAGCCTTTTCTGCTTCTCCTGCAG